>PFVN01000030.1:1074-1216 GCA_002790635.1 Candidatus Moranbacteria bacterium CG_4_9_14_3_um_filter_42_9 | reverse complement strand
TATATATTTGGTCGATAATAACTTCATCCAAATTGATAGGTTCAATAATATCGTGGTTAATAAACTTGAAGTTAGGGTGATCAAAAAGATGCGTCAAGTTTTTTTTTGTAACCGGTGAACAGATTATCAAGACAAACCACCT
>PFVN01000030.1:0-1008 GCA_002790635.1 Candidatus Moranbacteria bacterium CG_4_9_14_3_um_filter_42_9 | reverse complement strand
CTACTGTTTTCATAAAGTTATGATATCAGATATACTTTCGTTGTGCCTTCTCAATTTGCATTTGACTTAGAACAGGACACCGTCCGCGAGGAAATGGCGGCTTATATTACTTCGCACGGTTTATCTAAAATCGATGCTGCTGAAGTAATTTCCCTTTCCTTAAAAATCGCCGCCGCCGTTGTTAGTAGTTCTCGGTATGAAAAGGTTTCCCCTCAAAACAAAAATCAACTGCCCAAACTGATCATAAACGTTTTGGGGCCAAAATTTTCCGACGCAGAACGTCAAACTCTGAGAACTAATTATCCTGAAAGCGGAAACATTGTACCCGAAAACTATTGGGATCCTCAAGTAAGAGACGTGATGGTTAAGTTTGCAAATGAGTTGGGGCTGGTTATTACCAGATGGATAAACGAAATAAGTCGCGACTCCCGAGTCGATACCGGTACAATTGTACATTATCTAGTTCCAAGTGCCGGGGATATTGAACAGGAAGGCTTTGAAAAATTTTTAGCTTATCTGGATTCCGTAAAAGGCATCGGAATCGAACGGTATCCTAACGATCTTACGAGAGCATCCGTATTTTATGATACCTCCGATTTTAAAACCGAAGTTGCGTTAGTTGATTTGGTTCCCACGGAAGTACAGCAGAAAAAAGGAGTTTCCCAACGGCGTGTAAAAATTACCTCACAGCAGATTGATAACATCACGATTAACCTGTTAAAGGATTTAGGAAGATCTTTGGGATATAGAGTATTTTCTAACAACCTTGGGATTTATCTACCAAGCGACCCTAGTTTGTTTGATATCTACAATGGATTTGTTCGTCCGGAGGTTGTTCAATTGGTAAAAGATCGGGGGTTTACCCTTTTGTTTACGTTTCGTAATGGGCTGACCTGTTATGCCAAGAAAAATGATTCTAATGAAATGCATATTATAAACGGTTACCTGCTTGAATATTTAGTTAACAACCCGGCCACGGCAGTTTCACCTGAATTTAGTTACAAGGTT
>PFVN01000003.1:18463-19843 GCA_002790635.1 Candidatus Moranbacteria bacterium CG_4_9_14_3_um_filter_42_9 | reverse complement strand
TTGAATTCAGTAAGGCCAAAAGCGGGCTTTTCTAAATCTTTATGAAATACTTTATCTACACAAGGAAATCCACCGAGAGGGCAGAACGACAAGTGATGTCGCTTGAATCCCAGCTTTCTGAATTGAAAGAATTTGCCGCCAAAGAAAAACTTGAAATCGTCGCCTCGCTAAGCGAGGCGCAAACTGCCAAAGAACCTGGGCGAAAGATTTTCGCCGAAATGCTGGATCGGATTTGTGCCGGAGAAGCTGGCGGAATTTTGGCTTGCATCCGGACAGACTAGCTCGTAACTCCATAGACGGCGGAAAGATTATCTATCTGCTGGACACAGGAAAAATACTTGACCTCAAGTTTCCGACATTTTGGTTTGACAGCACACCACAAGGGAAATTTATGCTGAACATTGCCTTTGGACAGAGTAAATACTATGTGGATAATTTGAGCGAGAATATCAAACGAGGCCATCGCCAAAAACTGCGGAAAGGAATATGGCCAGGGTTTGCGCCGCTTGGTTATCTCAATAATTCTCGGACAAAGAGCATAGACATTGATAACGAAAAATCGGTGTTAGTGCGAAAGTGTTTTGAACTATACGCCACCGGCGACTATACCCTGAAAAATATCAAGCAGTTTTTGGCGGATTCCAAACTCGACAGCTACAAAGGCAATGTTCTTTCGGTTTCCTGTGTCCAGCGAATGCTCAAAAATCCTTTTTATTATGGAACTTTCCGCTTCAACGGCGAGCCCTACGAAGGAACTCACGAGCCAATTATTTCCAAGAAACTTTTTGATGACGTTCAACAAGTGATGAACAATCGGGGCAAGAAAAAGCGGAAGCGAAAACACGAGTTTGCTTTTTCGGGATTTATGAAATGCGGAAAGTGTGGTTGTCTTATTACCGCCGAAACCCAAAAAGGGTATATCTATTATCGTTGCACCAAGAAAAAGCAAACCTGCAATGAAAAGTATATCCGTGAGGAAGCACTTGTTGAACAGATGAAATCCGTCATTCAAAAAGTTTCTATTCCCGACGACTGGGCGGACAATATGCTTACCGAGCTAGACCGAGAGAAAGCGAGTATCCAAAACGAGGGTGTTTCTTTTGTTCAAAATCTGAAAGACCGAAAAGCAGAAGTTGAGCAGAAAATAGATCGGCTTCTGGATATTTACATCGAGGGCAGAGGAATATCGCCGGACGAGTATCAAGCCAAGAAAGCCAAACTCTTGAACGAGAAAGCCGATATTGACCAAGAAATCAGAGATTTTGAACAAAAGGGAAATAATTGGCTCGAACCGATGCGGGAAGTCATTTTATTGAGTAGCCAAGCCAAAATTCTTTTGTCGCAGGGCGACAAAACGCAAATCCGCGCATTTCTCAAAAA
>PFVN01000003.1:0-18383 GCA_002790635.1 Candidatus Moranbacteria bacterium CG_4_9_14_3_um_filter_42_9 | reverse complement strand
CGACAAAACGCAAATCCGCGCATTTCTCAAAAATGTCGGCTCGAACTTTATGCTGAATTCAAAACGTCTTGAAATTTCCCAGAAAAACGGCTGGCGAGCCCTCGTAGCGGGCGAGCCAATGACTTCATTTCCTAACTGGCGGGCATCATCGGTCTAGAACTTTCAGTTATAGGGAATTATAAGGCTTTTTTGACGATTCGTCCATGCGCGAGATTTGAGGCTCCTCGGTCGCAATTTCAAAGGGTAAATGAGACAAATGAGACACAAGACAGCCCTTGTCTTATTTTGAGCTTTTAAGACACTGCCCTGTATCATTTGCTAGAGTATTTAATCAGTATCTTATCAAGATTTTCGTACGCTTCTGCGTCTTTTATCAAAAATAAATATATGAGCTTTAGGCTTATATTTACAGCCTCCATACTACCTTTGGCATAAGGCAACATTGTACTAGTACGAGAATATTGGGTCCGTCCGCTATAATCAAAATCCTCCGTAAACGGACTAACGCTCTCCAACATCGTGCTATATGAGCTGTGTATAACCAAGGATTCCATGTGATAGATCTCTGAAGCCATCTTTTTTATATCAATTCCTTCGTTTTCTTTCAGCTCCTTGAAGAATTCTTCGTGAGCTTCCCTGCAAGATGCATGTCCTATAACTTCACCGGAGAACCACTTGTCTATATATTTTCTCTCGCCCTTCCTGAATTCCAGAACGAAAAGGTCAGCCAGCGCGATGGATTCCTTGATTAACCGAATAAAAACCCAACTTCCAATATCACCATTGCGAGCCAATAAAAAAGCTGCCTTCCAATCCTGAACGGCATGACTCATGAGTAGATAAACAGCGCATATATGAGTTTCTTCTGTAATGTCGTTAACATTTTTTCGAAGGTTTATTATAAAGGGTGCTAGTTCCTTATAATAATTTTCAACAACAACCAGAATCTCCGCTATTGTTTTTTTCGATCGTTCCAAGTCTTGAACTAACAAGTTCGAGTTTGCCTTCAATGCTAATTTGGGTAGCGGATTTTTTATCGCCCCCTTGTTGTCATTAATGAGAAAATTTACTTTTTCCTTTGCGTCCCTATTCATTTTTATTGTAATAACTTTGATACATCTACATCCTTATATTCCACATGGACTCTGTCCTGTTCGTCTTTAACCAAATAGCTTTCTGGCTTTTCGGGAAGAACGCCAATGTTGTCTTTTATAAGAAACAGCTCAAAATGCTCGCCACCGTTGATATTGGGAACAGTCCGGGACTTCAACTTTCCTTGTCTGACAAGCTTTCTAACAGTTGGGGATTTTATTTTGAAATAGTAATCAAATTCCCAAGTTGCATACCAAGACTCATCATCCTTACAAACACTTTTGGGAATAATCTTTTTGTCCAAAGCTTTTTGGCAATGAAGGCATTTGATACCACCTTCATCCCACCAAGTCTGCTCATTAGAAATACTTTCTCGGCAAATCCGGCAACTGTATGTTTTCCCATCGTCCAAATGAAATCCTTTGGGATGATCCTTGAGTTTGCGCTTGCGAAAGCAATCCTCTTTATATGAGTCGTATGCAATTTGCGCTAAGCCCAAAAGACTGCGCGCTCCTTCTGCGGCTTCTTTCCAAGAAAGTTCTTTGCCATATTCTTTCTTGTATATTTCTTGGAATTCTTTTATTTTTTCGTCTGAAATTTCCATTCCTTATTTAGCCAGCTTTAAATATCACAATTTCCATTTATTTCGATAAATTCACTAAAACTAATTGAGCTTCCGCCTAATTTTTGAATTTTACTCCTGAAATTTTCATCATTCGAAACGAGCGTTAAATTATTTACAATTGCAGTTTCACCAATAAGCGCGTCTTCAATGTGTCTCAAGTTTCCATTTTGCAATGATTCGAAATATGTCGTGCCATCTAATTTTGCCTCGCCGTCTAACTTGGATACATCCAATACAAAACTTTCTGTTGGGATTTTAACACCGTTTCCCCATTTACATTCATCCCATTTTGAGACACCCCAAACCGCTGCTTCTGTAGGAATTTTAACACCATTACCTAACTTGCAGGCTCCAAATTGTGAAACACCCAATACATTAGCTTCAGTTGGAATTAGTTTCCCGCTGAACTTATTCAGTATGGAGAGCAACTGATCTTTCTTTCCCTTTTTATCATCGCCCATGGATTCAATTTCGTCTTCCTGAATATGCGTAATATAATATTTGAAATTTATAGGCAATGATTCTAAGTCTATTTTGCTATTTAGCAACTCATCAAATACATTAGTATCGAATATAAATCCATCTGACTTACTCTGCTTTTTTCCTTCCATAATTTATTTTTCTACTAATTGATACTCAATTGATAATTTGGTCTTATAATTAATCCTTCAATGCCATCCGGCTGATCCTTAATTTCAGCTGTCTTGTCCATTTCTTCAAATGATGAGAACTCTTTCCACCCAGCTTTTTCCATATCAGCATCTCTTGATGCTAAATGTATGTCCAGATTAAAATGAGTCCTATCAGTCATTGAATCTCTTAAGAATGATGCCGGAATAAGTTTTAAATAAAATTTTTCAATTACTTTTACGTGTACTTCGATTTCACAATATTGAAGATATTTAGGATCTTCAGCATCACTCATTGTCATTGCATTAAAAATGGCAGTATGATCGCCAGCCTCTTGGGGAATCATCCCTGTGTTCCATGCGTGAGTCGCCAGTTGTTGTGAGGTTAATAAATCATTTCCTATATGAAATCTCCATCTGGAAATATCCTGACTGATTGAAAATTCTCCAATTGTACGATGAATAACCTTAAAGCTATATCCTGCCATATTTGGCATAATGCAACGCAATGGAATAAAAAGTTTGTTGTCTCCTAATTTTGGATCAACAACCTCAAATAGTTTTATACCATTTGAAGTAGCAAGATTTCTTGCTGCCTTTGTAAATCCCTTGGGACATACGATAACACCCAAATCTCCACCAACATCATCCAGCTTAGATTTTAAGCTTTCTACCTTTTCAATCCCTACTGGCTTATTGTAATTTTTAGCCTCTATAACAACGCTGACTGGAAACATGCCAACTTGACCTTTGATTAAAACATCGACTTCTCTTTTATTACCACTCCTTGTTCCTAAAATCTCTGCATTTTTCGATACTTTTGCACCTTTAATACCAGAACATAAATGTTCAACAATGTCTTCGAGCAAATTTCCCTTTTGTTTTGTATTCATATTCACTTTTTATGAAAGCCTCATTTCCAGCTTTTCCTTTATCCTCTCCCACTTGGGATATTTGGAGTTCATAAGCTTGTAAAATCGCTTGTCATGATTTTTATACTTCACATGGCAAAGCTCATGAGTGATCACATAATCAATACAATCCTTTGAAGCATGAATGAGGAGCGGATTAAGGACGATGCTTTTGCCACGCGCACAGCTACCCCAGCGCTTTTGCATTTTTCGAATTTCCAGCCTCAGTTTGTGATCATAATCAAACTTCTTGAATACCTCCGCATATCTATCTTCAAATATCTCTCGAGCGCGCCGGTTATACCAAGCATTCAAATATATCCGCGTATGCAACCCGTTATCTACCGGCTGGGTGGTAAAAACAACTAATTTTCCATTCTGCAAAGCCACCTTATCCTCCTTCGCCCTTTTGACAATAAGCTGGTACTGCCTGCCAAGATACAAAAAGCTCTCGCCAGATATATATTCTTTTTTATAGATCTTTTTTTGAAACTTCTTGAAGAAATTCAATTGCTTCTGCAACCAAAACCATTTCTTCCTTAGGAATGTTTCAATGCGCTCCGCATCCGCTCTTGGCGGACACTTTACGAAAATACTCATATCGGGCATAACTGTCAGACCTAAAGTCTTACGGTTTTCCCGTATAAGTTCGTATTCGTACGCAAACGATCCGTACACAAACTTATTCATATTTTTGTTTTAGGCAATAACCTCGTTATTATTTTCCGCAAGTTGCATCGCGGTATCAATAATGGCTTTCATTTCTTCGTGAGTCAGCTCGATGTTTTTTTGATTTTTGACCACATCGTATAAATAATCATCAATAGCGTTCATCATTTTGCGCTTCACATCTCCATTTTTGTACCAATCAACAATCGCTTCGTCTTTGATGATATTCAAGACATCCAACACGACATCAATATAAACCTGTTCATCGGCAATGTGTTTTCCGAAAGCTTCTCTTAGATTGCGGTAAAAGACATCAGCTCCCTTGTGAGAACTTATTTTGATCGGGAGGGTCTCGTCTTTCTTGTCCACCACATCATCACGAATAAGCTTCATCTGTTTCAATGCTTCAATATCCGCCATCTTGCCAACTCTCATTTCTTCCAGTATTTCTGAAATTTTCTTGGAGAATCGCTCATAAAATTCCGGATCCATATCCATCTTTTCCGTGATAGTCTTTTGGGTTTGGGCGGCGATTGCTTCAGCCTTGGATTTGTCCGATCCAAGATTTTCAATCGCTTCTTCGAATTGTTTGCGATCAGTGATATTGACCTGCTTAGTCAAAAGCTCAACCCCGCGCGCATCTACATATTTATCCAGGATATTCACCAGTGATTGCTTGTATTGTGCCAGATCAACCCGATCAGCATATTTGAGACTGGCCGCGCGCCTGAGTTCCATGAATTTCTTCAATTCTCTTTTGTAGACATCCAAATGTTCAAATTCATGCACGAACTCTTGCAACACAAAACACTCATTCAGATTCTTGATGAAATCGTTGAGCGCCTTGTAAAAAGTCTCGCGCTTGGGACCATCACCGAGGAATTGCAAATATACCTCATCATCCGATGAGGATTTTAATTCCTTAAAAATATCATGCACCAGACCATAACTCTGCTCGAGTTCCTGAATTTTCTCCGCCACATCAATAAGCGTTCCTTTGACATCATTCTCGTCATAATTACCGAACAGCTTCATAGCTGTATCGATATTTTTGGCATTTTCTGAATAATCAATAATATACCCGGCAGTCTTCGGAAGCTTTTTGTTCTCATGCAAACGATTGACGCGTGCGATTGCTTGGAGCAAGTTATGATCCCGCAAATCTTTTGTCAGATATAGCACTGTGTTGCAAGGAGCATCAAAACCAGTCAAAAGTTTGTCCACCACAATAATAATTTCTATGCCGTCTTCATTGTGCTTGAAACTTTCAATCACATCTTTTTCATACTTGGCCACACTGCTATGATTTTTTCGGACATTATCCAAATAGGTCACCACTTCTTTCTTGTGAGTGTTCTCCTCATCGCCGTCTTCGTGCTCATCAGAGATCACTACTGCCGTCCTGATTTTCCCGCTAATTTCAAAATATTTTTGAAATAAAGTCGCTGAAAATTTAGAAGGGGCCACAATCTGCGCCTTGAGTCCCGTGTTTTGAAAATTCTCACAATAGTGTTTTTCAATGTCATAGGAAATTTCTCTGATTCTTCCTGGGTTATCCTTGATAACTTTGGCATTGATCGCCTTTTGGGCTTTAGCTACATATTTGTTATTAGAACCATCGGAAACACGATCCGCTTGGCGTTTTTCCAGTCGATCTATTTGCTCGGAATCTTGTGTCATTTCCGCATAACGCCCTTCATAGATAAGTGGCAAAATAATTTTATCTTGCAAGGCATCGTCAATCGTATATTTATCGATATAGCCACCGAATTTTCGCCAGCTTTCTCTTTCGTTTTTCATGAGTGGCGTTCCAGTGAATCCGATATAACAAGCGCCGGGGATAATCCGATTCATTTCCAAGTTGGCAATTCCGTTTTGACTGCGGTGAGCTTCATCAACCAACACAAAGATATTTTTATCAGGATCAACGAGTCCGATATTTTTCTTGCGCGCTGATTCAAACTTATGCACCAAGGTAGTGACAACTGATAGATTTTTTTCTTTGATCAAATCAAGCAGGTGCTGACCACTAGTCGCCTGAATAACATCTTTCTTGAGATTGCAGTTTTTGAAAGTATCTTTGATCTGTTTATCCAAGTCTTTCCGATCCGTCACAATAATCACCCGAGGATTACTGATATGCGGATTCTCAATCAAAGCTTTCACAAACATCACCATCGTCAAAGATTTTCCTGATCCCTGCGTGTGCCACACCAGTCCGCCCTTACGGCGAGTTAATCCTTTTTCAGTCGTTTCTTCCTCGGAAATTCGTTTCAGCATTTTATGGATCGCAAAATATTGTTGATAGCGGGAAAGCTTTTTCACTCCAGCATCAAACAAAATATAGTTTTTGGTCAGATCCAAAAGTCGCGCTGGTTCAAAAAGTGAAACCACGCCGCGATCTTGCTCAGTGGATAGCCGATCAAGCTTTTGCGCGTGTCCGTCTGTCGCGCCATTCAAGTCAGCCAAGACTTGTTTATAAGTCTCGATCGGAATTTGTTTGTTGATAAGAGCTTTTACGCGCGCGTCTATTTCTTCCTTGGAAACTTCTTTTTCTTTCCAAACAGCATAGAACTTGTTTGGCGTGCCAGTTGTGCCATATTGCAGCTCCTTATTATTAGTGCTGACCAAAAGCTGGGTGAAAGCAAAGAGTCTTGGGCAATATTCCGGTCCCTGATTACGATTCATTTGGTTGATGGCTTCCAAAGTTGCCACGCTCGATTTCTTATTTTCAATAACCGCAAAAGGAATGCCATTCACAAAACAAACAATATCCGGCCGGATACTCTGCTTGCCAGTCGCTTCAAATTCCGCTGTCACATGGAATTCATTATTTTCCGGATGTTTAAAATCAATAAAGCGAAAGTTCTTGGACATCGACTTGCCACCATGACTAATCTTAATCGTCTTGCCTCCGCTAGTCGGCATAATGATATTGTATATTTTCTGCGCCGTATCAATCAGCCCTTCATATTGGATATTTTCCAGCTCATCAATCGCGTCCCTCACATCCTTTTCGCTAAAGTCATATTCCGCGCCATCAATCTCATAGCTGTTTATTTCCATCAGTTTTTTGGCGGCAATATCCGAAAGGATGAAATTCGAGGCATCGCCCCGGCGCTGTTTCAAAGCTTCTTCCGCGGGAATGTATTTATATCCCATATTCAAAAGAAGCTCGATGAATGGGAGTTGTGATTGTCTAGCTTCGTCAAAATGGACTTTTTCTAACATATTTTTATGCTTTAGTTCTTATAGTTCCGGTAATTAAATTATTCAATAAATATTTTCTCTGATCTTTTAAAATCACAAGTCTTTTCTCCAATGCTTTAATTTCCTTGTCTGCAATTATAATGATATTCGCAATCGCATCCTGCTCCTTGATAGAGGGCATATCCATAGTTAGAAATTGATACTCTGAAATATAATTTCTCTTGTGTTGGCCAATAACAATATTAAACAATTGCATTTTTTCAAAAACAAATCTGAGGTTTACTTTGTCATTTTTCGGCTTCAATATTTTTATAGCAGACGACTTAACCTTAAATGGAAAATCGACATATTTATTATCCATTGTGAAGTCATCAAAAATAATCACAGGGGTATCCTTATAAAGGCCGTCCGTCTCATCTGTATATCCAAGAACAAATCCCTTGTTAGCAGTTAGCACTGGAGTTTTATACAAATCACTATATTCCGTGCTTTTCACAATATACTTTGTCGGTTGCTCGTAATCTAATAATTCTCCAACTTCAAAAGTTTCCCACTTATCATTAAATCCGGTTAAGCGAATTTTTCCAGTCAAAAGACTTTGCATCAAACCTTTTTTGGTATTTTTCTTAACCTTAATCTTTTTCGCCAGTTTTTCAATTGTATTATCCCAGGTCTCAAGAACGGCAACGATGCGTCTTTGTTCTGAAAGAGGTGGTAAATTTAAAATAAGCTTTGCCAGATTGGTTTTCGAAACGCCATACACGGATACGCCGTTGGCAATTTTTTTCATTTTATTTCTAATTTCCGGATTGCGAAATATATATTGCCTGTATCGCTCACTCGTTTTCTTTTTGGTGTCCCTTAGCACAAAAGTGTGAAGACCCCCAACAACTTTTTTATTTTCTAATCCATGAATTGAAATTGTTGTCCCGATGCCTTCATAATCTTCAGAAACATCAGCCATAATCAAATCCCCATTTATTAAAAAATCATCCGCGCTCGGGACAAAATTAGTATCTTTTACTAAAGGTACGGATACATTTTTCAGATCAATACTTGATGATCCATAAGTCGCGTGAATATCTCCGTAATGAATATTCCCGATTCCTGAACCATTATATGTTCCACTGACTAGGTTTTCGCGAGAAATAGCATATGTCCGCAAAAAACTGAAGATGTTGCCAACTTCTATCTCTTGCCACCCGGTGGGAATATCTTTATTTACGCTAGCCGTAACTTTCAAGTGAGCAACCAGATCATCAAATGATTTTATGTGCTCAAATTCTTTTGTTCTATCAGGAGTCACAATAACGTTTATACTCATGTCTGGTTTTATTGTATACATTATTGAATCATTTCCTCTCACTGTGACATAAGACCGAGGGAACTTTTTGTATAATTTTTTTATTCCAATTTTCAAAAGATCCCACGCGGCACCGCCAACAAAGGCAGAGGTAAGGAAAATCATAACCTGCATCGCCATTTCCTGAGCGCTAAATCTCATTAGTCCGCCGACATGTTCCACCTTCAAATTTCCAAATGCAACATCAATATCCGGCAGATATTTTTCATGCTCGCGACTGACAGATATACTTATTTTTTGTAACTTATTATTTTTCATATTACTTTCTGCATGATTGAATGCCTTTTTCTACCACTGCCTCTATATTTTTGTCTATCCAATTATAGGCATCGGTCCCGGCATCGTAGACAGGAATATAATCAGATAGTTTTTTCCCATTTTTTAGAATCACCTGTTCAAATGGATTTTTGCCCTTAGCGCAGACTCCATAATTTGGATCTTTAAGATTATGAATGTAAATACCCACCAAACCCTTATGATCACTCCATGCTTTTTTAATTTCATATTGAACCCATCGGCTTTTGCAAGTTCCTGATCCAATCAAAACTACAACGCAAGAAGAGCGATTAATATTTTCATCAATCCACCTTTCAATCGCTGCCTCGCCACCTCCCTTAATCTCTTCCCACTTATTAGGAGTAACCGGTTTGTTATCTTCGATTACGCCGAGATTTCTAATTTGCTGAACCCTCATTACATCATTTTTAAAATGAAAGCTGTAAAATATTTGTCTTTTCATAATTAAAATATACTTATTAGCACTATCAATATCAGTGTTGGGATATAAAAATATGCCAATGTATTAGAAAGCATGCAGTACCAAATTGATGTTGTTCGTAGATTATTGAACTCGCTAGTGTTCATTGAAAAATCAATAGCATCTTCTTTTAATTTTCTAACCTTGTCATATAAACATCTGTAACTACGTTCCAGAGAAAGAAAATATGCATCATGAATCCAGAATATCAAAACAACAAGTACTAATATTACCTGCAACTCATTGCGACCAACTTCCAAAAAAGCAACTGACAGACCAACGACGAGCGTTATCATCCAGCCTCGCAATGTAAACAAGTTGCCACCCATTCTAGTGATCACTCCTTGAATTAATTCTAAATGTTTAAGTCTTTTTTCGTTTTCACTCATAAATTTTTAATTGTTATTCCTAATTTTTACAGCTTCTTCGACCATTGCAGACATATTTCTTGCGATCCAATCATATCTTTCTTGACTATTGGTCCCTGCGGGGTTATAGCATTTCGCGATTGAAGATAATTTTTTACCGCTGTCTCCATAGGATATGTAATCAAAAGGATTATTTCCTTGATTAGTGATATAGCCTTCGTGGTCTTTCAAGCCATATATGTGTATAGCAACAACACCCATGCCAGCTTTCCACGATTCAACAATTTCATGATTGATCCATTTCCTGTTAGCAGTTTCTTTGCCAATAAGGATGACAGTGCATGAACGATATTTCATTTGATCTTCTATCCACTTTTTTATTGCATCATCACCACTTTTAGTTACAGTTTCCCAATCATTATCTGGCGCGGGTTTATTTCCTTCTATGGTACCAATATTACGAACCTGCGAAACACGCCAGGAGTCTGGCTTGTAATGAAAACTATAGAAGACTTGTCTTTTTGTGTCTGCCATATATTTATTTGATCCCTAGATCCTTTAAATAATTATCCATCTGCTTTTCCAACTTATCAATCTCCGGCTCAAGCTCAGCCAGCTCTTTCAAGTTAGCTTTGATATCAACCGGTGCTTCCTCCTCGAATGTGTCTACATAGCGAGTGATATTGAGATTGAAATCATTTTCTTCAATCTCCTTGAAGCTAACCTTGCGAGAAAACTTTTCAATCTCCTTACGCTTGGCATAGGTGTCATAAATCTTTTCAATGTTTTCCTCCGTGAGCGTATTTTGCGCTTTGCCCGGCTTGAATTCTTTGGATGCTTCAATAAAAAGGACATCCTTTTTCTTTTCGTTGGATCCGCCCTTTTCACGCGAACGATCAATGATCAAAATTGCCACCGGAATGCCAGTTGTTTGGAAAAGTCCGGCCGGAAGTCCAATCACGGCATCAATGATATTTTCCTTTAACAATTGTTCGCGGATTTTTCCTTCCGCTCCGCCACGAAACAGCACGCCATGAGGCGCAATCGCCGCCACACGCCCAGTCTTGGGTTTAGCGGTTTCAATCATATGCGTGAGAAATGCAAAATCACCTTTGTCTTTTGGTGGCACACCGCGCCAAAATCTTTTATATTTATCCGCCTCTGCATTTTCCGCGCCCCATTTTTTCAAACTAAAGGGCATATTACAAACTTGAGTATCATATTTCATCAGTTGATCATTTTCCACCAGCAGTGGATTATTCAAAGTGTCGCCCCATTCCAAGCGGGCTGAGTCTTTGCCGTGAAGGAACATATTCATACGCGCCAGCTGATAGGTTGATCCTGTTGATTCTTGGCCATAGAGCGCATAGTTTTTGGATCCTGTTTTTTCAATCTCAGCTCCAGCCAGCAAAAGGAGGCCGCCACTACCACATGCGGGATCCGCAATCCTGTCACCCTCTTTAGGCTGTGCGAGTTTTGCAAGTAGTTTGGCTACTGTTTGAGTCGTGAAAAATTCACCCGCTTTTTTTCCCGCGTCAGCTCCAAAGCGTTCGATCATATACATATAGGAATTTCCGATGATATCATCGCCTGCATCAGAGAGGTCTATTTTATAGAAATCATGGATCAAATGGCGGAGCATTTTGTTTCTTTGTTCAAGCTTTCCCAGAGTTGATTCAGAATTAAAATCCACGCTAAAAACTCCCTCGAGCTTTTCTTTGTTGGCATCTTCAATTTTGTGCAATGCCTTGTTTATTTCTTCGCCGATGTTGTCCTGTTCGATAATGCTGTAAATATAATCAAAAGAAGCTTTTGGCGGTAGATAGAATCGATCGAGCTTCATTTTTTCTTCAATGCGCTTTTCGTCACTGCCAAATCGCTTTTTGTATTCCTCGTGCCTCTTTTTTGAGAGATCACTGAGATACTTAAGAAAAAGCATCACCAATGCATAATCTTTATACACGCCAGCATCGACACTGCTTCTCGAAGAATCAGCGGCCGCCCATAGAATTTTGTTAAGCTCTTCTTGCGTGTATTTTCTGACTGCGTTCATAATTTTAGTTGTTTAATAATTTATTTATAACTACTTCGTTGATATTGTTTATTAAATTAGTTTTTTTGATCAAAGCTTTCTGCAATTTTTTACTGGTATGATATAGTCTGATTATTTTTTCTTGCGTTTCAGCGCTTGGCATGGCAACGGATATATTTTCCAGGTCATTTTTCCGGATTGCTTTTATGGCCGCTCCGGTCGCGCATTCGATGAGTTGTTTTTGTCCTTCAATCGAATTCAGATAGATCGCCAGGTATTCTGGTCGGACAGTTTCTTTTTTCAATCGCAAGATATACACGGACGACGCGGCGATTATATTCTTGGATTCCAAGCTGACTGATCCGGCGCGAAAACTTCCGCGTGAGGAAATGACCACATCGCCTTTTTTCACAACTGCTTTAGAGCGATAATTTTCAAAATCTATTCCGTCTAAATTGTTTTCATCCACTATCGATCCATCCAGAATGTTTTTTGCCTGAAGCACAAACAGCGAGGCATCTTCCTTGCCCTGAAGGGCAGTCCGGAAAGAGTAGCCCGCGATAACCTCTGCAATATCTTTTAGGTCTTTTTTAGCTTCCATAAAATCAGTCTACTCCAGATACTAATTCTTGTCAAGGTTTTAATTACAGCCAGCCCTCTACTGCTTTTAATTTATCCGGATTATCCTATCAGATGCATGCTTTTTTGTCACAAATAACGAAAAACAAGCCCAATTAGAGCTTGTTCTTCGTTTTCTCTGTAAAAACTTAGGCCTCGGTGAATAATACACCCCATCCTCCGCCCAGCTTATTCTTATCGATAACCTTCAAAGCTACAAAAGAGAAGGCATCGGCGAGGTCATCGTGTTTTTCAACACCAAAATGAACCAGTTGACTAATCAGCTTTTCCGCTCCGACTCTGGGAAAGACCACTTTTCCAGAAAAGATGTATTCCGAAGTGGCAATCAGCTTTGCCCGTTTATCAACATTATTAACCTTCACGCCTTCAGCCCGTATCCCTTCGGCTTTCAATTGTTGAATAACTGCTTCTTGGTAGGCCACATCTTCCACGCAGATATATCTCGTTTCACGGCTGTAAACATCATCAATCATCCTTATCTGATCCAGAGTTTTTGGAAAAGTAAGTCGCTCATTGATTGGGTTAGGCAGAATGTAAACTTTTAGATTGTCGCCGTAGCCGTAAACATAGGCAGTTACTATGGCCGTGTAATCCGCGGTATCTTTTTGTCTAATAGCCAAATCAACTCCCACCACGACATAACCTGGTTTTTCGTAAGGAAGCTGATCATAATACTGAATCCACTCCGGGAATATCACCTGCCCGTCATCTGGAATAATCCGCAACATTATTTCTCTCTGCCAAGCCACTTCACTGCTTATCGTTTTATGCATTCCTTCAACCTCTTCCATATTGCGGAACTTTCCCGGCCAAAGGATTTCTCCCGCTTCATTGATCAGCGGATACGCCCGATAGATACCGTCCATTTTTCCAGCTTCCATACTTTCCTTGAGTCGCATTAGAAGTGAATCCTCGTGCAAGAGGTTGCCGATTACGATTATCTTCGTATTCCGGTCTCCGGCCGGAATAATTTCACTCATTAGCCAATTATAGGTCTTATCCCTGCCTTCTAGGGTTTTCACTGAATTGGAATCCTCCACATCATCCAGAATAATAAGATCCGGACGATGTTCTCCGTGGCGAATGCCTCGAATGGATTGTTCGGAAGAAGCTGCAGTGATCCGCGCTCCAAATTTGGGAATCTCTAGTGAAACTGAACCCCACTCTCCATCTTTTTCTTCGAAGGGACCTAACTCTCTGGATAAAAGCGCGTTGCCTTCAAATTCACGCTTGATGTTATTCAGATGCCGTCTGGCTTGGTTTTGAGTTTGCCCCAAAATCAACACGAACTTTTTCTGCGGTTTCCCAATTATCGACCAGATCGGATTGGAAAGGTTTACAATAGTGGATTTGGCTGAATCGCGAAAGGCAATTATGACTGCGAATCTAACTGATTCATCTTCTGTAATCCGAAATATCTCTTTTTGAAAATCCGCTGTCGGATATTTCACATAGTGGCCAAGATAAGTGTGGAAAAACAGCACGTGACTTTCGCGCGTCACTGCTAATCTCACTTCCCGATCATTTACTATTTGTTGGATTATTCCGCTTTCACTGCTTAGCACCTGTATTCGCGCTTTCGCTTGAATGTTCGTTTGGGTTGTCATACTTTTTACTGTCTAAAGAAGCCAAGCGCAGAGCATCCTCTACGATTTTCTTCTGTTCAACATTTAATTCTTGATTAACGCTAATTCCTCTTTCCAAGACCTCGACCTTATTCGTATATGCGCGATGACGATTCTGGAGCCAAAAGCGGACGGCCGAAAGATTGTTGTCCCGGATAGCCATAATGAGTTGATTTTCCGAAAGATCATTGATCATTTCTACTCCTTCCGCGATCGCCTCATCGGCATCCTTGGCAAATTGTTTGTCTTCAATTTTCCAGCGATAAAAACTAGCCCGTCCAACGCCTGCCCTTTGGCAGGCGGCTTGGACGATGGGCAATTTTTTGAGTTGCTCCAGTACAGCGTTCTTATCTTCAGCTGTTCGCTTTTTGGTGCTCTGGTTATTTTTTCCGCTCATCTTTTTGAGTATTAATTTCTACTCTCTTTGCTTCGACTCCTAACTTGGAAAAGCGCTCAATGATTGTCTGGCAATACTCCGGATCCAGTTCGATCATCACGCATTTTCTTTTGGTTTGTTCACAGGCAATCCCAGTTGTTCCTGATCCCGCGCATGGTTCATAAATCACATCGCCGATGGAAGTGCTGTTGAGAATCAGTCTTCTCATCAAGCTCACGGGTTTTTGAGTTGGATGAAGCGCGTTCTTGCTGGGCTTGGGACAGAACAAAACCGATTTGTCTTTGGCCTTTTTGAAGTCATGCACTCCAAACCACCCAAAGGCGATCAATTCGTGCATCGGTAAATAGTCCTTTCGCCCAATAACTGGCTGGCTCTTAATCCAGATCAATAATTGGGAAAAATGCACCCCCGCTTTTTCCATTCCTTCGCGCAAAGCAAATATTTGCTTATCGCTGTTGAAGATATAGAAAGAGTTTTTACGCGTGAGATATGGAATGACTGGTGCAATCAGATCTTCCACGAATTTAGCGTATTGGCTTTCGGAAACCAAACCGTCATTGAGAATATCTTTGTCCACTTTCACTTTGCTGAAATCTTTTTTGCTAGCAGTGTAATCCACGCCATATGGGACATCGCTTGTAAAAGAATTTATCTTATTTTTTCCAATCGCTTTGGCCACAATTTTTGGATCCAGTGCATCGCCACAGACCAGAATATGGTCGCCGATCTGGAACTTGTCCCCGTAATTAATTTTTGTCATCATTTTTCGTGTTACTGATTAGTCTGGCTTTTTGACCGGTGAGTTTCTCATACCTATTGATTATCAACTGACAAAACCTCGGCTCAATTTCAGTGAGATAGGCTCGACGCTTGAGCATTTCCGCCGCGACTAAAGTGCTCCCGCTCCCGCCATACAGATCCAAGATGATATCCCCGGGCTTCGTGCATCTACGAATCGCTTTTTCGTGAAGAGTTGGCGGTTTAGAAGTTGAATGTTCATACTCGTTGCCAGCTAAACGCTTAACGAGCCAAATGTCTAGTTCATCCAAAATGTCATCGATTAGGCGATTGCCAGTCCCGATTTCCTTATTCATCACCTCGTTGAGATTTTGTAGACTCTTGGAAAGATAGGGACTTCCCACTGTGCCATAAACTGCCGGTTCATAGCATTTTGAAAAAGCTATGCCAGGTGTCGGGTTCTGCCCATTTTTTATCCACATACAGACGCGCTTGTTTCCGATTCCTAGCTCCCTAAAAATATCTTGAACCATACCAATATATTTTTGGTCGCAGTAGCAGAAATAGTGGAAATCTTTGTTGACTACTGACAGCGCGCTTTGCATCCCGCTTTTGAGAAATTCGCGATATTCCGCATCGGATTTGTTATCATCAACTTTGCCTCCGTAACTTTGTTTTCCACCGATACCCTTGTCATACGAAACCCCGATGTTAAAAATGGGGTCACAATACGCGAACGAAGTTTTTTCTCCGCCCATCAGCCTTTGAATATTTTGAGGATCGTGCGCGTCAGCGCAAAGCAAGCGATGTGATCCAAGTTCAAACAAATCACCGAGTTGAATATCCGTCTCCTTGATTTCGGCTAATTCTTTTTCCTCTTGGAAATTATCGTCCTCCGTTTCAAGGCAATCATCCCAGATGGCAGATAAATCACCATCATCAAAACCGACATTCAGGAGAACGCCCAAATCAAACGATTTGAGAAGCTCAATGTCCCATTCGCCGACATTTTTATTCAGTCGGAGATTCAACTCTTTTTCTTTCTCAATATCTGGGATATTCAAGTAGACCACCGGGACTTCTTGAATTTTTAGTTCCTTGGCAACAGCCAATCTGAAGTGTCCGCCGATAACAATATTTTTCCTTTCCGGCGCACTGTTAACGATGATCGGATCGACCAGTCCGAATCGTTCAATGCTTTCTTTTAGCTTTTCCTTTTTGGCATCATCCCATTTTCTGGGATTGTATGCAGCCACCTTTAAGGAATTCACATCCACAAAGGTGATTTTGAGATTTTCTTTTCCCATTCTATTAGTGGAGAAAAGAACCTAACGATTTGAAATTCAAGTTAAATTGAAGTAGCTATTTTGATTCCCAACAAAACAAAAAAGACCTTCTTAACCATTTCATCTTAAGTTCTTTCTCTCGAAAGATTAAAACTTAAGCTCTTGCCTTGTTATGGTTATTATATGGTCTCGTTTAATGTAAATTTGATATTCTATTTTCTAATTTTTTCTGATATTTTTTCTATACTACTATTATGAGCTTTTTGGAGAATATGTCAAATTCGAGATTTTGGCGAGCTTTCAAGGGCTTTTCGAAGGCTTTAGTTATCAACAGCTGGGGTCTGGACTAGTTCAAGCGATTGCGTCATTCCTTGGGTATATGAACAATACACTCTCACAACAAGCCCTAGGCGCCCAAACAGGCTTCCAAGAGCCGGCGGAAGCCATCAAGATCAAGTACTGCCTGTACGCCCGGAAATCAACCGAGTCCGAAGAACGGCAGGTCTTGTCCATCGATTCCCAAGTAAAGGAAATGCTCCAAATCGCCGAGCGAGAAAACCTTGAGATCGTGGAGATCCGCCGGGAAAGCCACTCGGCCAAGGACTCAGCCCAAAGACCAATCTTCAATGAATTGATTGAGGATATCCGCAAAGCCAAATTCAACGGCATCCTCACTTGGGCGCCGGATCGATTAAGTCGAAATGCGGGCGACCTTGGAACGCTGGTGGATCTCATGGATCAGGGAGGGCTAATTGAAATTCGAACCTACGGCCAAGTATTCAAAAACTCGCCCAATGAAAAATTCTTGCTGATGATTTTAGGATCGCAGGCCAAGCTGGAAAATGATAATCGAGGAGTCAATGTGAAACGAGGACTGCGCACCCGATGCGAGATGGGACTTTGGCCAACCTGCCCGCCATCAGGATATTTGACTGACAAAAGCGTCGAGCGCAAAGGACACATTATTATAGACCCTCAACGCGGACCCATCATCCGAAAGATATTTGAAAAAGTAGCTTATGAAAAATGGAGTGGCCGAAAAGTCTATCACTGGTTGAGATTTGATCTGAATTTCAAAACCAAGGGCAATAAACCGCTATCACTTAGTAATATTTTCCTGATTTTGCAAAATACTTTTTACTACGGACCATTCGAATATCCGCGAGGTAGCGGAAACTGGTATCAAGGTAATCACGAACCACTGGTCACCAAAGAATTATTCGACTTAGCCCTCGAACAACTCAAGCGTGACCGGATTGTGAAAGAAGGCAAGGAATTCGCCTTCACCAAACTTCTCACTTGCGGACTTTGCGGATCCGGAATAACGGCCGATGAAAAATACAAAAAGTTGAAAAATGGCAACACGGTCAAATATATTTATTATGGATGCACCAGATCAAGAGACCACAATTGCAAAGGAGGGTATGTGCGAGAAGAAGAACTTGTTTCGCAATTAACCAAAATTATTGACCAACTGGATATTAATGAGATCGGGATCAAAAAGCAATTCGAAGAAGAAGTGGAACGCTATGGCAAATTCCGCCAAATCGTCTTGCAGATGAACGGCAAAGAGTACGAAATATCAAAGGAGCAAAAAGTTGATTTGAGAAGTTATGCAAAATACATCCTAAAACAAGGAACGATGACCGAGAAAAGAGAAATACTGTCCTGCACCAAAAGCCGGTTGATCTTCAAGGATAAACAGTTAACTTTAGAAAAAAATGAAACCGCCCTGAAAACAGAATAAAATAGTTGATAAAAGTTCTTTAAAAGCATATACTTATAATAACAATTTAGCCTAAACTTACGCCTCACGGCGTGGGCATGGCAGTAAATCCTACGCGAATGAAACGGTCCACTGAACCGGCATCTATTCGCGTAGGTTGTCGCCCGAAAGGGTGGCAGGCAGTTCCGAAAGGAATTGCCGCACGGTCGGTGGACCTTTTGGTATCCGCTGGCCGGATAATCAATAAAAACCTACGCGAAAAATATGGAAACACAAGATCCACAGCCGGGAGAACCGACTAAAAAATGTTCTCAAT
>PFVN01000095.1:512-18890 GCA_002790635.1 Candidatus Moranbacteria bacterium CG_4_9_14_3_um_filter_42_9 | reverse complement strand
AGCCTCTCCCCGACTCATCAGCAAATATTTCTCTACACCAAAATTTTTCGCGATTTTCGCCAGCATTTCACCATTAACCAGCGCCGCTCGCCAGTTGGTCAAATCGCCCTCGGCGTTGGTATAATTTTCATACAAATATTCCGTAACAACCAGCTCCAAAACAGCGTCTCCCAAAAATTCCAGACGCTCATTATGATCCAGCTTATAGTCACGATGTTCATTGAGATATGACCTGTGCGTCAGGGCTTGCTGGAGAATATTGATTTCGTTGAATTTTATTCCAAGTTTTTTGGCTAGATCTTCAATCACAATATTATGAAATCCAAATTTCAAAATCCAAATGTCAAATCAAATCCTAAATCAAAATTTAAAAATTTTGTCATTGGAGCTTGATTTGGAATTTGAGCTTTGGATTTAGCTAAAAATTAATTAAATGCCCTTATCTATTGAATTATCTTCCGATCCATTTTTTTCAGTTGGGGTCTTGTCTTTTTTAGATTCATCGTCTTTCATCGGCTCTCCCAATTCGCGATAGATCGTCCCCAGCACACCATTCACAAACCTCCCGGAAGATTCTCCACCAAAAGATTTGGCTAGCTCAATTGCCTCGTTGATGGCAACTTTGGGCGGCACTTTTTCATAGTCTCCATAAAGCAGTTCGAATATGCCCAAGCGCAAGATATTGCGGTCTACTGCCGTTACCTGGTCCAACGGCCATTCGGGTGCGCATTTTTCGATCAATTGGTCTATTTTTCCCCGATTTTGCAAAGTGCCTTTAACTAAATAAAAAATGAATGAATCATCATCCATTCCCGGACCAAATTCGCCCGTATTCTTTTTGATAACTTCATCAACTATGGCATCTTTCTGGCCCTTAAAGTCCCACTCATAAAGAGACTGCATCGCTATTGATCTGGATAAGTGCCTATTTGCCATGATGATATAAATCTCTAATCTACGCCAATTGATTCACTAATTATCTCTAATCCCCTTTTAATATTCTCTTGTGAATAATTCCATTTTTACCAAAAGAGATTAAAATACCCAGTTTAATGCTCTTTGACTTTAAATATCCTAGCACCTGCTTAATATCTTTTATATAAAACTTGGATGAATTTTTCAATTCTACTACTATTTTTTCCTCGACCAGAAAATCGAAATAATAAACTCCTAAATCAATCCCTTTGTGGCTGATTTTTACTGGTAATTGTTCTTTGAATTTTATCCCTTTAGCCTGAAACTCTTTAGCCAAGGCTTTCTGATAATACTTCTCTTGATACCCGCTGCCGATAGAATTATAAACTTCAAAAGCTGAGCCTATTATTTCGTAGCTGAGCTTTGGATAAATTAGTTCAGCCATCTGATATTAGAGATTATTCGCGACTTGATTAGAGATTGATTCGCGATTTATATCATTTATTTTTTGGCTTTTTTGTTAACTTTCTTCATCGTATCTACCACTTCTTTTCCTTTATAAAATCCGCATTTCGGGCAAACCGAATGAGCACGAACTGGCGCTCCGCATTTCCCGCACTTCACTAAGTTTTTCGGGGTTATTTCATACTGAACTCTCGCCCTGTCGCGTCTGGCTCGGGTGTGTCTTTGCTTTTGTACCGGCATAATTTTCGCTTATTTCATGAATTATTACAATTAACTATTGCTTAGCCTATCATTATTTTTGTTTTTTAGCAAGAAATCATATTAACACCTTGAAACAGAGTCTGCTATGCAGTCTCTTATTTTAAAAAGTCGTGCACTATAAAATTCTTGACTTCTCCTTAATGTAATTAATCAAGCTTTTCAATATTTTTTCCTTTTTTTGCTCTAATTCGCATTCCCAAAGCTTGTAAATACCCCATCCCTGTTTCTTGAGTATCTTTTCCACTTTTTTGTCCCTCCTGACATTACTTTCCAATTTATTTTTCCAGAAACCCCTATTGGTTTTTGGCATTATCGAATTTTTACAGCCATGCCTGTGCCAAAAACATCCATTAATAAAAACAGCAACTTTCCTTTTTGGAAAAATTACATCTGGCTTGCCTTCAAGTTTATAATTAACTCTAAATCTAAATCCTTTTTTATAAAGAAATTTCCGGACAGAAAGTTCGGGGCTGGTATTCCTCGACTTTATTCTGAACATATTCCAGCTTCGGCGCTTTTTTGAAATCTTGTCCATAGTTATCGATTGTTTTTATCATTTCTTCAGCAACTGCCTCAATTACCGGAACAACTACCGAATTTCCAAACTGTTTATACGCCTGATTATCGGAAACCGGTATTTTAAAATCATCGCCAATCCCCATTAGCCTTGCACATTCTCTGGGAGTAAGCCTCCTTGGATTTTTACCTTTTTGCTTAATTAAAATCTCAGATCCGTCCTTGTAATATCTAGCACTCAGTGTTCTTGTTGTTTTATCTTTTTCCGGATCAATCAAGCCGAAGCCAAAACCATTCCCCATTTTTTTGTGTTTTTCAGCATGACTTTTCAGATATTTCCACAACCTACTTGAAAGAGTATATTTCTGGTCAACTTCTTTTTCAAGTATATCCGCAATGTCTGTTTTCCTTTTCCTCTGTTGGGGAAATGTGAAATTTATATCAGGGTAAATATCCTTACGAAAGCCAACGATTAAAATCCTTTCTCTATGTTGAGGAACAAAATCTGCCGCATCTATAATTTCAATAAATAAATTGTACCCTAGAGCCTTTAGGGTATTTTCAATTACCTTAAAGGTTCTTCCTTTGTCGTGGCTTTTAAGATTTTTTACATTTTCAAGCAGAAAAGCTTTGGGTTTCTTTTCTTTCAAAATTCTGGCTATGTCAAAAAATAAATTGCCTTGTTTTTTGTCTTTAAATCCATGCTCAAGCCCTAGGCTGTTTTTCTTTGAAACTCCTGCTATCGAAAAAGGCTGACACGGAAAGCCTGCTAGAAGAATGTCATGATCCGGGATATCTTTTTCGTCAATTTTTGTTATATCTCCAGCTGGAAATTCTCCAAAATTGAATTGATACGTTATCTGGCAATATTTATCATACTCTGAAGTAAAAACACATTTGCCTCCGAGTTTTTCAAAAGGTCTTCTTATTCCCCCTATTCCTGCAAAAAGATCAATGAATCTGAATTTTATATTATTTTGTTTCTTTTCCATGCTTTTATTTTAGGATCCAGATGGTCCTTAAAAAATTGGCGGAAACTCAATACATTTATTTTGTCGCGATAACATTTCTTTTTAATACTTTCGGGACATACCAGATAAATCCGGTGATTAATCATTTCGTTTAATTGCGGTGAGCTAACATCTTCATCTATGGTGGCCAAATAAAATCCGAGGCCACGGGTTCCTTCCGTGACAATTTGTCTCCATCTTTCCCGTAATGTCCTTTTCGCTGTAAATATTATACAATCCATGGGGTTTTTTGTGTAATGTTTTGCGGAAGGCATAAGAAAATCGGGTTTTCCGTTAATAACAACCTGCTCATCAAAAGGATAATTCAAAATTTTAAACAGAGAGTTGTGAATTTTTTCAAAGCCTTTTCCGGCCCGGCTTTTTCTGGATTGAGCAAGAGAAAGATAAAATTTATCAAAAAGTTTAAAATATTTTCCCAAAACTTTCCCCGTGTTCTCAAGCTTATTGAGTTCTCCGGATTTTATCAACTCTTTTACAAAGACATCAAAAACTTTTTCGCCATACTTTTGTTCGTAGTCAAGATAAATTCTGTAAGCTTCTTTTTCGGTTTCTTCAAGAAGCGCATCGAAATTATTTTTTATTTTTTCTAATGGATATTTATATCTGCTCTTTATTAAATCTCTTGCTTCATTGACAATTTTCTCCTGATTTTCCAGTTTTATACCTTTTTCTTCAGCGAATTCAACAAGATTTTCAATTTTCATAATATTTTTACTATTTATTCTGTGGCTAATTATACCCCGAAACAGCTCATTTTCCAATCTAGCTTATCGTAGGCATAAATTAATTCTTGCTTTTAATTTGGTTTAATTTTAGCTCCAAGGAATTTAATCTATTGTAATTATTACTATAAACATCGAATATTATCGGAATAAGGGCAAGGAAAAAAGCGACAACAATAGCTGTTGTCAATATCATAATAAAGGTCATATTTTTGTCCTGCCTCTTTTCGGAAACTTCCAAAGACTTGGATATATCCTTGGCCCTATATTCCAAATCTAAAATTCGCTGACCCAATACATTTATTGTCTCCGTCTTTGTTAAAATCTCATTTAGAGCATCAACACTTCCCCGCTTTCCATTTGAGGCAACAGAAAATCCCCTTGCTTGAAAAATTTTTTCAGAATTTTTATAACCTTCTTTAGCGTTTGCCATTTCTCTTAATCAAAATAAAACTGTCATTATTATCGGCATTTATAATATTTTCATCAACCTTAACTGTGATTTTATATTTTCCTTCATCGGGGAAAACTATTCCTACAAAATCAGCAATAAAATTTGCGGATCCATCCTCTTTGAATATTTCTATTGGATTTCCAGCTTTTGCAATTACTTGACCTTTTGGAGAAATTATTTCAATACTTTCCATATATCCTTTGACTTCTCCAGCTAAACTTGTAACTATCATTAATCTTGGATGCAAAGCTGGTAGATTTGTTGCGTTAATCTGATTAAATATTCCGATTATATTTAGCTTTCCGTCAGAGGAAGTAAAGGCATTTTCGCAAACATGCAAAAAATTTAATTTTACATTTGCCATAATTTTTAATTTTTATTATTTAATTCCAAAAATAAAATAAATTGTAAGTGCACCTATGACAGCTCCGATAGCCCCACCAATTGCACAAATCAAAACCTCCCTCCAAAATCCTTTTTTATCTTTTTTCGTGTTGATAATTTTAAAATTATCTTGAAATTGGTGAGCTGTGACCGAAGCCAGGCTAATAGCAGAAATTTCCGTAGCATTTTTATAATTATTAAGTGTTGATGTGTTACCAAAACCATCCTCGCTACTTTTTTGAGAATCGCCTTCCTTGTTAAACGAATTTTTTATTTCTATCTTGATTAAATTTTCCATATTATTTCCACCCCTGCCCAATCATCTTCCACGCGATCTGCTCCTGCGGGATATTAATTATTCCCTGCGGAGTTTGTTGCGGAATGTTTTGCTGGACTTTTTTAAATTCCATATCAATTTCAAAGGCGTTGCTGATTTCAGCGCTTTCGACATAAGCGATTTTGTAATTTTGGTTTTGTCCTTTGCTGAATTCCATTTCCGGATTCCAGATTTTCGTCATCTGCATTTCGCCGTTGTATTCCTCATAAATTTCTGTCATCAAATCGGAAAGTTCTTTGTCAGCAAAAACCACGGATTTTATATTGAGATCCTCCTTGGCTTCTTTTCTGCCAATATAATATTGATGAGAATAAAGTTTTTCCGTTAGAAACTCGATTATTTTTTCCACCTCATCCTCCTTCATCGAAACTTGGTGGCTTTTCAGCAATCGTTTGGCTAGAATTTTAATCAAATTATGCGTTCGGTTCACATTTCCCAGCGCCAAGGGATGAATTGATGGCGTGCTTTCCACAAATTTATTGAAAATTTTGGTCAATTCCTCGTCGCTTTTAATGCCAAACTTGTTTTTCGCCAAGTCGAAATAACTCATAACTTCTTCCACGGAAATTTGAATCCGGTTTTGCGGATTTTGCGGATCAACCGGATTGAAGGCATTAACCGTTGAAGGATCAATCGGTGAAAGCTCGCTCATATCGCTCATAATAATTTCGTCCGCCCCAAGTGAAATCATTGTGGCCGCGCTATGAGCCTTATATGGCACAATTACCGAAAACTGGTCGCAATACTCGCGAATCATAGAAACGAGCCTCCACGGCACCATTGTGTCCCCTCCGGCGCTATACAGTACCAAGTCAATTTTCTCTTGTTTGCCAATTTTCCGCAGCTGTCCACTGATAATCGGAATGATGTCCATCGCTACACGGGCGTTTACCGGCCCTTGCCGATCGCTAGTCACATAGGTTATGACTTTTGAGCCTCGTTTTTGCTCGATTTTTTTGATAGTTTCTTGCGTGTTCATAAACTAAAATATAAAAAATTATTTACAATTACATCTTTAGTGATAGTATATCATCAATTCAAAATATTGCAAGCCCTCTCCTGTGAATAACTCTACTTCTTCCAATCTTTAATCAATATGCCCCCTCTCACTTTTTTCGCCACCACCTTCTGCTTTTCCTTCCATCCTAATTCGTGCGTCATTTCCACCGGCAAAGTGACCGCCAAGCTGGTCTTGCCTAATCGCACTAATTTACGAGTGTTTTTCTCTTGTAGCTTTCTCATAATATTTGAGTATATACACAAGTATATATTCCCATTTTACGCCTAAATCAGCCTTTGAGCAAAGACTTTCTGACCGGCGCGAAGCTTTTTCGGTGGATGGCGCAGGGCCCGTATTTTTGGAGACTATCCATGTGGAGCTTAGTGCCATAACCTTTGTGCCGGTCGAACTGATACTCCGGATATTTTTCATGCATTTCCAACATTATCCGGTCGCGCGTGACTTTGGCTATGATGGACGCGGCCGAAATTGATTTTATATATTTGTCGCCGTTCACAATCGCCTTTTGCTCTATTGAAAAATTAGGAATCTTCTTATTGCCGTCTAGTAAAACAATAAGTCTGGTATTTTGGGATTTTGGATTTGGAATCTGATTAGAAATTAGTAATTGGGAATTAGAAATTCCTCTCATCAGAGAGGTTGTCGCCTTTTTCATAGCCAAAAAACTGGCTTCCAAAATATTGATTCGGTCGATCGTTTCGTGATCGCAGATGCCGATGCCGACATGGAAATTTTCGCAGATAAAATCGTATAATTTTTCTCTTTGTTTTTCAGATAAAGTCTTGGAATCACGAACCAAATCAAATTGCCCCTCTCCCCACCCTCTCCCGCCGGGAGAGGGGGCTGGGGGGTGAGGGAGATTCTTCAGCGAGGCAGCGCAAGCGACAACCGGACCGGCCAGCGGTCCTCGGCCGGCCTCATCAATGCCAATCACGATCTCATAGCCTTCGCTGGATAGCTTATTTTCCAATTGAAATGTTGACTTAATCATGGTTACATTATATCTTTAAATTCAGTTTCGATACAGCTCTTTGTTGAGAATAAAATTGCCACGGGAGGGCGCATGTTTGATCCATTGTTGAATGCGATCCTTGCAATAATCGCTAACGAGTCGCTGCTTCACAGCTCTCTATTACAAGGGAACAGATATTTTATGAAGCATCATGACTTATTTTTGCTTCTTACTGTTCCCTGTGCGTTGCCGGATTTTTTGTACAAAAAGGCAATTGCGTATTATCGGAAAAGGAAGGAGCCTGTTTAAGCCCTAAACAGCGCTCCTTTTTCATTTCCAAAATACTATGCTATACTATCCTCACGAAAATAACTATCTTGCAGAACCCATCGGGTAACCAGGGGGATGAAGATAGAAAAAATTATGTCTTGTTTTGCTGAAAAAATTATAGCTTGTATTTTTCATAAGGCCTTAGTTTTTTAATTAAGGTTTTTTAATTTTAAATTTTCAATTTTTAATTTTAAATAAATTTCCAATTACTAAATTAATAAATTTTTAAAAATTTAATCATTCTGATTTCATTTAAAATTTAGAATTTAGACTTTAAAATTTCCGTTATGAAATTCACGCACTTACACGTCCACACCCACTATTCTCTTTTGGACGGTCTCGCTAAAATCGACGATCTGCTTGACCGCGCGAAAGAACTCGGCATGAATTCAGTCGCCATTACTGATCATGGTGTGCTTTATGGTGCCATCGAATTTTTCATCAAGGCGAAGGAAAAGGGAATCAAACCGATCATCGGCTGTGAAATGTATATCACGGCTAATAACCTGCATAGTAAAAATCCGGACAGCCTGGATCGAAAAAGAAATCATTTGATCCTTTTGGCAAAAAATGAAAGGGGCTATAAGAATCTGATGAAGCTCATTTCCATCGCGCACTTGGAAGGATTTTATTATAAGCCCCGCATCGACCGGAAAGTTCTGCGCGAATTCTCGGACGGGCTTATCGGCCTCTCAGCTTGCGCCGAGGGAGAGGTGCCGTCGGCTGCCATATCCGGCGATTTGGAAAAGGCCGAGAAACTAGCGCTTGAATACCAGGACATTTTTGGTGCGGGAAATTTTTATCTGGAACTTCAAAGGCACCCGAAATTTGCCAACCAGGAAATCGCGAACCAGGCGCTCATTGCTATTGCCAAAAAAACCGGAATTCCACTTATCGCCACCAACGACGTGCATTATATCCGTAAGGACGACGCGGAAATTCAGGATATTCTCATTTGCATCCAGACCAATCGAAAAGTAAACGAAACTGACCGGATGAATTTGATGGATTTTGAACTCTATCTGAAAAGCCCCGAAGAAATGGTCGAAAATTTTAAGGATGTGCCTGAAGCTATAACCAATTCGCAAAAAATAGTTGAACAGTGTTCACTAGAAATAAAACTTGGAGAAACTCAACTTCCGCATTTTGAAGTCCCGTCCGGTTTTAACGCGGAAAGTTACCTCCGCCATCTTTGCGACCAAGGTCTGGAAAAAAGATTCGGAAAAGATATTTTGCCAATTTATAAAAAAAGAATGGATTATGAATTGGATATCATTAAGCGAACTGGCTTTGCCTCATACTTTTTGATCGTTCAGGATTTCGTTAATTGGGCCAAAAATCAAAGCATCGTCGTCGGTCCCGGACGCGGCAGCGCCGCCGGCAGTTTTGTTTCCTATCTTATCGGCATAACCAATATCGATCCAATCAAATATGATTTGCTTTTTGAAAGATTTCTTAATCCTGAGCGAGTATCCATGCCGGATATTGATATGGATTTTGCCGATGACCGCCGTGATGAAGTTTTGGAATATGTCCGAAAAAAATACGGCAATGACCATGTGGCGCAAATCATCACTTTCGGAACCATGGCGGCTCGCGCCGCTATCCGGGATGCCGGACGCGCCTTGGGACTGCCTTATGATTTTTGCGACAAAACGGCCAAACTCATCCCGATGTTCTCTTCAATCAAAGATGCTCTCGAAAACGTAAAGGAATTTAAAGACTTGTATGCTGGCGGACCGGATGCCAAAAAGTTGATTGACAGCGCCAAACGTTTGGAAGGCGTAGCCCGTCACGCTTCGATGCACGCCTGCGGAGTAGTCATTACCAAGGATCCGGTCACGGAATATACGCCACTGCAAAATATCACCGGCAAAGGCGAAGGAACGGTTACGCAATATTCCTCCTCCACCAAATCCAGTTTCGTGGAAAAAATCGGTCTTTTGAAAATTGACTTTTTAGGGCTGAAAAACCTTACAATCATTCAAAATACCTTGCGCATCGTTCGAAAAATAAAAGGCTTGGAAATTAATATCGATGATATCCCGCTCGATGATAAAAAAACTTATAAGCTTTTGCAGAAAGCTGAAACCACCGGAGTTTTCCAATTAGAAAGTTCCGGAATGAAAAGATATTTAAAACAATTACAGCCAACTGCCTTAGAAGACATCATCGCTATGGTGGCGCTCTATCGTCCCGGACCGATGGATTGGATCCCGGATTTCATCGCGCGCAAACACGGGAAAAAAGCCATGAAATATCTCCACCCGAAACTGGAGTCGATTCTCAATAAAACTTACGGCGTGGCCGTGTATCAAGAGCAAGTCATGCAAATTGCGCGGGATATGGCCGGATTTACTTTGGGCGAAGCTGATGTTTTGCGCAAAGCCATGGGTAAAAAAATATTTGCACTCATTCATGAGCAAAAACAAAAATTCATCGAAGGATGTGTCCGACAGGGAATTGACAAGCGCATCGGTGAAAAAGTTTTTGAATTTATTGAGCCGTTTGCCGGTTATGGCTTTAACCGTTCTCATGCCGCCTGCTACGCGCTCATCGGCTATCAGACAGCTTACCTCAAATCCCGTTTTCCGGCAGCTTTTATGGCCGCCCTGCTCACTTCCGATGCCGATAACATTGATCGCATCGCCATTGAAATTTCCGAATGCCGCGATATGGGAATTGAGGTAATGCCTCCCAATGTCAATGAAAGTTTTGAAGATTTTGCGGTTATAGTCGACCCGGAGACAAAAATTGAAAGAATCAGATTTGGCCTCAACGCCATAAAAAATGTCGGGCACACGGTCGCCCGCGAGATAGTGGAGGAAAGAAAAAGAAATGGAAAATTCAGAAGCCTTACTGATTTTGTCGAGCGAGTCGCAACCAAGGACCTTAACAAAAAATCTATCGAGGCCCTAGCTAAGGTCGGAGCACTGGATGAGCTGGGGGAAAGAAACCAGATTCTGGCTTCCATTGAAAACATTCTGATGCATTGCAAAAATTTCCATGGGCTGAAAAACTCCAACCAGGCCAGTCTTTTTGGGGCTGAAGATATGAGCATGCCGGAGATAGCCATGATGGATGCCGCACCATCAGAGAAAAAACAGCGTCTGGCCTGGGAAAAGGATCTGCTGGGACTTTACATCAGCGACCATCCAATCAAAGAGTACAAGGAATATTTTGATAAAGTAGCCACGCCGATAAAGGAAATAGGGGCGCAAAATGTCGGATTAAGCGTCACGGTCGGCGGAGTGATATCCAAAATACAAAAAATCAATCTCAGGAACCAGAAGGTTATGTCATTTGTAACCCTCGAGGACACATTGGGAAAAATGGAGCTTCTGGTTTTTCCCAAAGTCCTGGAAGATACCGGCGCCGTCTGGATCGAAGACCGAGTCATTCTGGCCAGCGGAAAAATTTCCGACAAGGACGGATCATATAAAATGCTTTGTGACAGTGCCAAAACGGTAACACAAGAAGACATGGATCAATTTCGAAGGGTTTTATCCACCCAGAAAATGAACGGCCAAAGTGGCGGTGGAGATAATTATTCGCGAATGATCATAACTTTGCCTGGTAATTCCAACCAAGAAATCCTCAAAAAACTTTCCCGCTTCTTCGACACCTGCGACCGCGGAAACGTGAAGCTATACCTTTCCATAAATAATTCACGTCTAGAGACTCCCTACTGCATCCAGCCAGCTGAAAACATAAAAGAGTTGATGCAAAAATTAATTCCAGAGGGAAGAATCGAACTTTCCTGACCATCGAATTTTAAGTCGACAAATAAGTGTCTCCGTGTTATGTTATAGCGTTTCCAGTTCTTGAAAAATTTAATACCGGAGGTGTCTTGTGGAAAAAGAAAAGGATGTTCCGATTGTCGGCTTTGTTCCAACCGCACCCTATGTAATTCGGTCCGGTAAATACAAAGATGCCGCGGTGGAAATCATGATGTTCAACAACTACCGGTTCCTGAAGTTTTTATATCTTGAGATGAACAAAGATCCAGTTGCTTCAAAAAACCGATTGCATCAGCACCTAGAGTGGCTGCTGCGGCAAGGCGAGAACCGAAAAACCCAAGTAATCTGTCCGCAGTGCCACCAGAAGAAAATTAGATATTTTTCCGCCCGTGGTTCAAAAAGATTTGGCTATTCACTCAGCCTGATTTTCGCCAGTTGTGATAAGCCTGGTTGCCTCAAAAAACTGGAAAGTCTTTCCGGTGGAGCCAAAATCGAGATTTATCCGTTCCGTTTTTCCAGTATCGCCAAATTTCGGAATAAAACCGACCAGAGATCGGTTGCTGAATTGCTGCGCAACGCTTTTGATCTGCCAGCTAGACTGACAGCCGAAACGGCTTTTCGATTTTTTAAAGAGTAGTTAAAATCCCACTCCGCAATGCCGGGGGTGGGGTTTTTAATTTTCGATATTTCTATTCGAATTTAATGACAACTATTTCCGGAGTGGCAGCGGTCCGCATAGTCGGCCCCCATACTCCTACGCCGCTTGAAGTATAAATTGAAAAATCTCCATCAGTATGAAGGCCATAATCATAACCCTTATAGATCAACCACGTGATATATCTAAGCGGAAACAGTTGTCCCTTATGAGTGTGCCCGGAAAGCTGCAGGCTTATCCCCGCTTCTTTGACTCGCTTTATTTGCACGGGGCTGTGATAAAGAAGAATTGAAGGAATTTTAGGATTGAAGCTTTCCATGGATTGGATCGTCTCGCCAATATTTTTTGATGCTCCTCTTTCCGGATAGCTCAAACCGATAATTTGCATTCCATTTACAAGAACTTTTTCATCATTTAGGGTTTTTATTCCTGTATCCTTGATAGCGGCGAAAGCTTTTCCGACGCCGAGATATGTTTCATGATTGCCAGTTACATAAAACATTCCCCATGGAGCTTCTATGTTTTCCAGGGGCTTGGCAATACCCGTCAGATCGCCATCCATCCCATCAAAAAGATCGCCGGTTATAAAGACTATTTCCGGTTTCAATTCATTTATTCTCCCGACTATTCCGTGTAAAAAATCTGCCTTTAAAATATGTCCAAGGTGCACATCGGAAATCTGAACTGCGGTTTTCCCCTTCCAGTCATCCGGCAGGTCTTTTATTTTAACTGTGATATATTTCAATTGGGGGTTAAATACACTGAAAATTCCATAACTCACGTAAATTAGGACGAGAGCAATAACGGCTATTCCGATAGTCTGAGTATTTGCTCTATAACCGACAAACCTGATTATTCCGACAGCCAGCCACCCCAAAGCAAATCCGACAACCAGTTCAGTAAGTATTCCGAACCACATGCTAGCGGAAAAATAGAAAACCCGGGTAAACAAAGTCTCGCGGAGATGCGCCGCGATCGAGGCACAAAAAAAGAACATCGGCAATAAAATCAGGATGAGTGCCAAAATCAGTTTTGACTTATAACTGATAATTTTGAAAAAATTTACGACTGAATAAAAAACAAAAAAATGGCTGCCGGCGAGCACCGCCACAAAAACAAACAAAAAAACCGCGAATAACCAATAATTGCTGCTGTGTGACATATTTTTATTTATTTTTCCAGACCAAAATTAACCCGTACTCTGCCGGCAAATCCGAGCTGACTGTGCTAATTCTATCTTTTTTCTTCCATACCGGCAAGCTTGGCTCTATTTTTGTTCCGCCTTTTCGATATTGGCGCAAGAATAGCTTAAGTTTGCCTCCGGATTAGACTTACGCACATTAATTGCTAGGGGTAATCGGCCCATGAATTGATCCAGACTTGTCTCAAGCAAAGTCTCCGACTGTCCGTTCACCAAGGCATTGAGCGGATAGACGACCGGACCAAGCTTAGAACAGGATCCGAAATAGATGTGTGCTGGCTGTTCAGTTTCTCCGGGAGCTCCACTAAGCTCAATTGTCACCCGCACTTTGCCGTTTACCTCCGCCAAGGTTGCCGTGCCCGTTTCACCGGAATTGTTTACAGCCGCCATGCCAAAACTAAACGAACGTCCGATTTTTTCCGGCGGCTGCGACGAATTACCAGATTTATTTTTTATTCCGAAAAAAATAATCACGACTACGGTCAGGATCACTGCGCTCGCGATAACTATGACTATTTTTTTCTTTTCCCGTTGCCTGAACCAGTTGATCATCTGTTTTCTTGAATACTAAATTTTTTATCGCCAGGCTTTTCGCCCTTATTTTTCGAACTTCCTTGCCAACTCTTCAAATTTTTTTAGAATAAACCAGGCGTCCTGGTTTGCTTCTGTCCGTATAATTGCTTCACTAAAGCGAAAAAATGCGAAGTTTTTTATATAAATTTTGACTGTTTTTAACAGCTCCACTTCGTTATTTTTTTCCAGTTCAATTTGAATGTTTTCTAGCTCTCGCTCCCAATGTTCTATCTCCTGTGATAAATTAGTAGCATTTATCCAAAAAATGTATTCCTTTTCTTCGTAAAGGTTTTTCCTAAGCTCTTGAATTTGATTGCCCAGGCTGGAAATAAATTTTTCCTCAAAGCGCTCAATAAAATCCGCTGCTACTTTTGCCTTGTCTGGAATTATTTTCTCTTGATTATCGGGGGTTGGATTCAAGGCCACTTTTCTCGACTTTGGCCTACCCATTTTTTTAGGTTTTTTGCCTGTCTCGCCCTTTGCTTTTTTATCTCTCCACTCACTAAGATCCGTAACATTTGAATCTTTTCCGTCTTCTTTAGGAGGTTTTTCAAACATAGGCAATATTTTATTTATTAAATCCCTGACTCGACCAAAATATCCTTTTGTCTTTGATCCATTTTAGAACGGAACTTTTGATGGCCGTTGGATAAACTTCTATTTTAGCCAAATCTTTTAAAGCTACCCATCGAAATTCCAAATGATCTTCCAGCACCCTTGGGGACTTCTTGCCCAGTTTCGCTTCAAACACAATGTTAAGCTCGTGAAGGATTTTTCTGCCTTGCCGATATAAATTCTCATTGGTTCCGATAAATCTGGATTTTTTAACAGTGCCTCCGATTTCCTCCTTAAGCTCCCGCTTCAATGCCAAGTCGGCTCTTTCGCCCCATTCCACATGTCCGCCCGGAAAGAAAAAGTTCTTATTCCCTTTTGCTTTGCAGATCAATATTTTATTCCCGTCTATAATGATCCCACGCGCGCAGATTTCAAAATTATTATTCTTCATATGTCTATTATACCACTAAAAAAACCGGCCTGAAAAGGCCGGTTTTCCCGAAATTACTCACATTTTGATGCCTGGACTGAATTTCATCACACTAAAAAGTGTGCTCGGGATCGGCCGCCACGGCATAGCGCCCGACCTTAGGTATTTCCATCGGTTCACGGACAATTTTTCCGCCAGCTTTTTTTATCTTCTCCAGATAATCATCTACGTCTTCAACTCCGACCGTGTTGACAGTCGTAGTCATCCAGTCTTTCTTATAGATCGCGCCGCCGATGCCCTGCTCGTCTCCTTTTTTGGTGTCGACCAGCCAATAAGGTTGCTTTTCCCACTGGGAAATTTTCCATCCAAAAACGTCCGTATAAAATTTGACGATTTTTTCCGGATCTTCAGCCGGAATTTCAAAATGAATGACGCATGGCACATGCTTGTCAATTAATTATTTACACCTATATTACCCTCAAATCCGCTTATTCTTTCGCAATGCTTAGCGGTTATAAAAGGCGTAGATTCGGCATTGACTGGAAAATTTCTAAAATCCTATTTTTTGAATAGCACCGGCATAGAAAAAGATTTCGCGTTTTCAGAACGACCAGAAGGGTTGTCCCCTCCGGCGTCCGGCATTGGCGCGAATAGGTCTCCAAAACTGGGTACCCGGCGCGCACGCATTCTTCTAAATTGCTGATATAAAGCGGAGTGTCCGACGGAGAGTTTTTGAAAAAATAAAAATAAGCGGTCACTCCTATCACTGTGATCACAAGCCCGCAATAGAAAATAAGTCTGAAGTTAGCCATGGGAGGTAATACAACCTTTCACTCCTTCTTTTTCAGATTCCAAAAACAGCCCTCGAATAGGTTTGTTCGGGATAATACTTTTCTACTCCGTCGTTTTTCCATCGAATTCCGCTTCATTAGCCAGGGCTTCCGCCTTGGTCGCACGCACTATACCGTCTTTGTGGTGGGCCGGCGAATAAATAGTATAGAGCTTGAGATCTTCCGTGCCAGAGACATTTATCACGTTGTGTTCCGCTCCGGCCGGGACAACCACCGCATCCCCGTCGGTCACCGAATATTGCGTGCCGTCAATCACTACCTGGCCATTCCCTTTTTCGAAGCGGAAAAACTGGTCGTTGTCGGTGTGCGTTTCCATGCCGATTTCTTCGTTGGGTTGAAGACTCATCAGCACCAGTTGACTATGCTTTCCACTGTACAAAACTTTGCGGAAATTTCCATTTTCCAGCGTCAGTTTTTCGATATTGTCTTTGTATCCTTTTTTCATACGCTTTTTTAATAATTAATTTACCCCCCCCACCAGCTTTAACAAGCTGTTTTATAAACAGTAGGCCTATTAAAAATCCTGCTCCGTTCTCGTAATATGTATTTTATTATAAAAGTTGGCGTGGGGGCGTGCACTATATTATACAAAAGTTATATCAATTTATTTTCCCCGTTTTTTCCATTCCACGATCTTTCCGGCTTGAATTTCAATCTCGTCGGATCGGCGCAAATTCCGGATTTGCTTTCGATTGAGCATCGGGAAGTGCTTCACTTCCGCCAGATATTCCGGGATATAATCGATCTCTTCTCGGGTCGTCATCCAACCAAATTTGTCAAATCTTTTGAGATTGACTGGAGGCGAATAACTGCGCAGATTTTTCCGACCTTTATCATCTATGTATTCATGGAAATAGCTCATGGCCAGTTCGCGGATGGAATTATAAATGGGTTCCCGGTAGCGGAGCGCCGCATGGTTAGTTTTGGAAATAGCACCCCATTTTCCGTCTTTTTTGAAAAGCGCTACCACATGGTCGAAATCATGTCGATTGGCGGTAAGATCTAATAGCAGTGGCTCCTGCCCATGGACACGCAGGGCCAGCGCGGCCAGAACTGCCCCTTCCGTGCAATGGCAGATCCTTTTTTTGAGCACCATGATCGGGGGTAGGCTGGTGTCGCCTTTTTCTTCAAAATTTATTTTTAGCGTATCCAAAAAATCCTGGATCTTGGCCGGAGTACTTAATTTCCTTAAAATTTTTAGTTCTTTTTCCGGAATAATTTTTCTCATGAACTTACCTTCTGATTTGCGGAGTCTTGGCACTTGTCCTGACGCCAGCCTCGAGAATCTTCTTCCAGTTCTCCGGAACACTGGGCATGCTTGGCAGCCGCGTATGTCGCCACCAGAAAAGGAACGCAATAAGTAATAAGAATTTTAGTAACTTGCGCGGAGTTCAAATTTACGGCCATTATGCTGCAGGAATAGTTGATAAAAGCCAGAACCGTGCCTACCGAAATCGCCGTCTTGGCGGAAGTCTTGAGAATGGCCGGGTGCTTGGCGTAATGGAGTAATTTTTTCCGAGACATATTTTTATTATTTTACTATAAGCTGACCAGCATCTTCTATCTACATCCCAAATTATTTATTCCGAGATTTTTTAATTATGATCTCGCGGATCTTGAAAACACTTTTCCCGGATATTTTCATCTTGGGCTTCTTTTTCCGCTCCCCGCCTGCAACGGTTTTTTCATATTTTTCAAGTACTTCATCAGAGTCCATTTCAACCAAATATTTTCTTGCAGCTTTATTAGAAGTTACATTACGGGCAGGTCTTTTTTCCGCTCTAAGTTTCCCATGTTTCATAAATTTGTAATTTTACCAGCCGCCTCCGCCGCCTCCTCCTCCGCCGCCACCGGCTCCTCCCCCACCGCCTGAACCAGAAGGCGCTGAGATGTTGGAAGCTATGTCGGCAGATAAATTGCTGATAGCGGTGGAAAAACTGTCCGCGTCAAAAGCTGCGGAGTTGCCGACATACCAAACCGGGATATGGGTCGCATAATAGCTTTCCCCATAAATTTCTTTCATTTTCTTTATCCAGATATTGGTGATCCCAAAGACAATGGCGTAAGGCAAAAATTTTTCAAATATATTTTGCTCTTCATAGAATTTAGCCCGGTCTTTGTCCACTGTCTCCATAAACAATTTGAAGCCTTTTATTTTCCAGTTAAATTCAGCCCCAGCCGGCGTCCGCTTAGGCATAATGAGGCTGAAGACATAAAAAATAAGACTGGAAAGGATGGCACCGACTATAAAAAATTCGCCGAAAAAATCAAGGACAAAAATGCTGATGATAAAAATCGAGCCGATGACCATAAAAGCGGTTTTGAACATATTTCCGGCAGGAGCAATGAGCTTCTTGCTGACTAAAATATCTTTGGCTGAGCTTTCAATGTTTTTTGTTGCTTTATAAAATTTATTTTTGAGCGAAGATAGTTTTACCGTGTCACCGTCCGCAAAAATTTTATCCAGAATAGATCGCTGGGAAACATTGAGGGCTTCTTCCGCCTCCTTGTTTTCGATTCTTGTCATTTCATAATCGCTAGTCTTAAAAAACAAAATTTTTTCACTCAGCTCTTTTATTTGGATAAGCCCTCGGGTGGCAAAGTTGATGATCTCGGCTGTGATCAATTTGTTATCCAGGCTGCCGTTGCTCATTAGCATCCCCGTTTCAATCGGCGAAAGTCCGGCGGGAATTTCGTATTCCGCGATGACGGTTTTGTTGACGCGCGGATCTTTGCCAAATTTCCACCATAGAGAAAGGCAGATGAAAAAAACGGCCACCGGAATGAGCAGGGGGAAAGCCGAACCGTATTTTTCCCAAAACGTCGTCTGATATGGATTGAAAATATTTTTGGGAAAAGTGATCGATGCGGTCAGTCCCTGTCGCACTTTGAAAGTTCCGTTCGAATTGAATTCCAACACGTTGGGCTCGATCCAACGATAAGTAGCCAGATATTGGCCTTTGTCACCTAAGCTACCGGTATAAT
>PFVN01000095.1:0-478 GCA_002790635.1 Candidatus Moranbacteria bacterium CG_4_9_14_3_um_filter_42_9 | reverse complement strand
AGCCACTTCCGGCGGAAAGATAACTTTGGCGTGAAACTGGTCTATTTCTAGATCCCAAAAGTTTCCTGAAAGATTCCAGTATAGCTCGTCGAATTGCGGATTGCCGAAACGGATGGCATTTTTCACCCGATAACGGACGAGATAATAATTGACTCCTTGGACCGTTTTGCCCGGATCTCCGATCTTCCAGGTTACCGTGGCATCATCCCTGTTCTTAGTCTCTGCATATTTCAAGGGCTGGCCGCTGAAATCTGTAATGCCGATCAGTTCCACCGGAGTCTTACTTGTTCCTCCGTCCGTGATTTTTATTTGCTCCGGTAGGATGCGGAATATTCCGTGCTTGCCGACGGCGTTGCCGCAATCGGCTGTTATTTTTTCCGTTATATCGAGGGTAGAATCTTTATTGACCTTTATTTCGGTTTCGAAATCTTGGATATACCAGTCAGTCACATTTTCCCGGGCCAGGACCGGCTGGATT
>PFVN01000077.1 GCA_002790635.1 Candidatus Moranbacteria bacterium CG_4_9_14_3_um_filter_42_9 | reverse complement strand
AAAAGGAGGCGAGCATGAACATCTATGCGCTGGAAGGTTTTCGAATCATCGTGAAAGCCGAGGCGGGATCTGTTGTCGGCGGCACCGAGGCAGACAAGAAGCAGGTCAAGAAATATCTCAAGATCGGCAAGATCTACACGGTAGCGAAGACCAAGGTTCACAATTGCCACACCGATGTGCACTTGAAGGAAGTTCCGGGTGTCAAATTAAACTCGACCAACTTTGTTGATTTTGAATCGCAAAGCAAGGAGGATGACGCGAAACATCCGGACTGGCAGCTCTATAACTGAAATCAAACCCACCAGCAGAAAATCTGCCTCGGTGGGTTTTCTGTTTTTTTATATTTTTTTACCTACTTTCTTTGGTAAGTGAATAGGTATGCATAGGTTTGCATATATCTGCATAGTATGCTATAATTAAACCAAGCTACCAAAGGCTTAATTATGGACACAAAGCTAATATCAATCGGAGAAGCAGCTAAGAAGATGCATGTTTCTCTAGACACCTTGAGGCGCTGGGACAAGGTAGGGCGCTTCTTGGCCATCAGAAGGAGCGGCAAACGGTTCTATCGGTTGAGCGATATCGATAAATATCTGGCTAATTTGACTTTGGAAGAGGCTGATCTTTTTCTTTTGGCCAAGAAATGGGCTTCCAGTGCGGGAGCTACTGAACCGGATAGCCTGTTTTATTGCCAAAATAGCGCTGTTTTTCAGTCTAGACTAATAAAACTGGAAAAAACCCTCGGTACCGTTTCTGGACTTGAGAATATTTTCCCACTCATTGTCGCCATTACTGGTGAAATCGGCAATAATTCTTTTGACCATAATCTCGGCAGCTGGCCGGATATTTCTGGAATATTTTTTGGGTATGATACCAACCGGAGAGAAATCGTGCTCTCTGACCGCGGTCAAGGAATTTTGAAGACCTTGAAAAGGGTAAAAAAAGAACTTTCTTCAGATGAAGAAGCATTGAAAGTCGCTTTTACAGAAGTCTTGAGCGGCCGCGCGCCGGAAGCGCGGGGCAACGGATTGAAATTCGTCAAAAATATCGTCATGCAAAACGACATCGACCTTTTTTTCCAAACCGGCCAGGCAGAGTTGAATTTGAAAAAAGGAGACACGCCTCTAAATATCCAGAGAACGGATAGCCGGATTCAAGGCTGTCTGGCTTGGATAAAATTTTAATTTAAAAAAATTTTATGATTATTGAATTAAAAAAATTCGGCACGACTCTCGTGTCTCGGCAGTCGGGCAAAGAAGCTTGGGCGGCTTTTCAGCCTGTTTTGGGATCAGTATCGGTTGCGGAGGATGTGACTCTTGATTTTGCTGGCGTAATTACGTTCTCTCCCTCCTGGGGAGATGAATTTATAACTCCACTTCAGGAAAAATACCAAGAGCGATTGATTTTGAAAAATACTTCTAACTCTTCCGTCCAAGCAACACTTAGACTGCTGGAAGAAATAAGCAAAATAAAATTTAAACTAGTTAAATAAAAAAAGCTCCCTCGCCGCGGTGAGTTTTCCGGGCAAAGAAAGTGGGCAAAAAAAGTCTTCAATGATAGAATAAAAATGTAAAAAATTAAAGGAAAAACATGAATCCAGAAAAACCGGGAGTGCTCTCGCTATCAGAGGAGGAAAAAATGAAAATCAGAAAAAAGTATTTTCCCCGGCCGCCCGAGCATCCGTGGGACGAAGAACCCGAGAAAACAAAAAAACCCGCCCAGTCCGAAAAAAAGATGGTCAAGCGGATCTGCGCCAAGTGCCAGAAAGAACTGGGGGAAGTCGCGGCCGTGGGCGGGAAAGAATCGCACGGTCTTTGTCCGGAATGCGCCAAGACATATTATTGGGAGAAAGAAACTGAGGGCAGCGGCGAATAAATAAAATATTGCGGGCCTCTTTACTTTTGGCAGAGGCTTTTTTCTTTTTATTCTTCATCTGCTTTTTTTGTCAGTAAACCTGGTTGCCACTTTTTTTGGCAACAATCTTTTCTTCACTTTCTTTGTTGACAAAGAAAGTTACAAAGAAATCACCGCGCCGGCTTGCGCTGAGACAAATTTTTCGCTTTTTCACTAAAATTTCTGTTCCGCCCGCTGATGCGGACTCCATAAGAAATTTCTTAACCCTCAAAAGCTCAAATTTGTTTACGCACCGCGCTATGCGCGGATGTTTTATTTTAAAAAGATTAAAATTATTCAGCCTTGCGAAATGGATCGGTGGAAATTCGCGGCGAAGGGTTCGTGAAAAATTTTTGCCCGGCTCTGTCAGCAGACAGAGCCTTGAAAATTTAGAACCCGAGTCGGAAATTTCCCGAGACATGAGCCCGGCTGAGAGTTCTTTTGTAACTTTTCTTTCGGTAAAGAAAAGTTTGAATGGTAATTGACAAACCCCGCCTCTCGTTCTATCCTAAGTAGAAATCCTTTTTGAAAATAAATGAAAGGGGTGGGCCATGAAAAGGATTAATGGAAGGATCGATTGCCCTAAATGTTGCAGGCCCGCTTTGCGGATCTGGATCATTCGGGGAGGCCTCTGCGACAGATGTCTCGTCGCCACCTTCCCTCTCCAGGAAATTTTGAAAAATGCCAAAGTAGGGCTCCATCGAAAGCTGAAAAAAATTTACTACCGTCAAAAACAAAAAGAAAAATTGGCCCTGGTCAAGAGCCAAGCGCACTGAGCTTCCGGTGAACAATTTCCCGGGAGCTTTTTTTATAAATTTAAAACCCCCTCGACATTCGTCAAAAGGGGGTCTTGCTAGCCCATTCGGGCTAAAATTTACCCTAGTCCATTCAGACCAAAGGCTGTTTTTTTGTGTTGACATCCGCCTTCCCATTTTTTGCAGCCGGGCTGTTACCGGTTGAACCTGCCCTTGGATGGGTTGTAGGTGCTCTTGTTCTTGCTGGCGCCGCCGGAGAGGAATCCTCCCCGGTGCTGGGTGTAGGTGGTCTGTCGTGTGGCGGGACTCCGATCGCCATCCTTCTTGGAGGTGAAGATCTTCTCGCCACTGCGATTGGTGCCGACGACCGTTCTGTTCTTACTCATCACACTCTCCTTTGTTTGCCCGAGGGCAGTGGAGGGTTGGTTTTGGGGTTGACGGATGGCTATGAAAAGCGCCAATTCACCTCCTTTCCTTTGGAATGTACTGCTCTATATTACTTGCATGCCAACAGGAATATGTCAAAGAAATTTATATAAAAACACTAATTTATGGCTTTGTCAAGCCTAAAACTGTGGATAACTTCCATTGACAACGAATTCAGAAAAACAGATAATAAAAGAACAGACGCGAGATACTCGCGTAAAGCAAAAAACAAAAACAATAAAAATAAAAAATTCAAGGAAAAAAATTACGGCCTTGTTTTTTATTTTTTTAAAAACGGAAACAACAAAATGAACGCAGGACTATTTTTCGTCAATACAGCGCGATTTAGTTTTTCAGAAAGCCGATCGGTGAGAGCTAATTTTATTTAGCTAATACCGGTTGGCTTTTTTAATTCCATTAAATGTTTCCGCGAGGAGAATTTAACGGAATAAATAGGCAGAAAAAATTTAAGCCCCTTCAAGCGGCATATCCGCACTGTTCGAAAAGTGCTTTGCCGATAGGGGGCAACCCCGCTCGGGGTTTAAACAAATTCTGCTTATGACAAAATTAGAATTCAAGAAAGCCGACTAGATCGGGAGGTGAAAACAAAATGAAAAAATTATTACTCGTAGCTGTGTTCGTTTTTGCTTTTGCATTGGCCATTACTCCGGCATTTGCGTTTACCGTAGTCAAAAGCTCAAATTGGACTGAAGTTAATAACAATGTAAATGCGGTTTCAAACACGGGCAAAAATGCCGCTTTTGGAGTGGGACACATCGGAGTCGGTGTTGTGAAGACGGGCGATGCTACATCAGTGAATGAAGTAACTACCGTCGCAAACAGCAATAAGACTAAAATAGATTGCGGGTGCAATGGATTCACTATTGTAAAAAACTGGAATGGTGCAGAAGTTAATAATAATGTCAACGCAGTCTCAAATACGGGAAAAAATCTTGCCGGAGGGGCAGGATTTGTGGGCGTAGGCGTAGTTAAAACCGGTGATGCTGGTTCAGGAAACACTGTGGTGACAATGGTAAATTCCAATGTTACCAAAATCGGCGGTGGTTTTAGTGACTAGTTTACGGATCGGAATTTGGCGGGGGCGGGAACGTGCCGCCCTCCCAAATCCACCGTAAAAAATAAATATGCCCGGTAGTGAAATTTCGACCGAGTCCCCATGGGACTCTAAGGACGAAGAAATATTCAATAGTCACTAACTGGCTAAAAAACAAAAAACAGAAACTTCGCAATTTATGCATAAATTGTCGAAATTCTACTACCGGGATGAAAAAAATTCTTTCCAACAGAATATTTCAAGCCAGTTTGGTGGTCGCCATAGTGTTTTTGGCCGGAGCAATTTCCGTTCAAGCCAAAAATACTAACACTACCATCAATAATAATATCCGTTCCAGTGCCAACACGAGCGGCGGGAATTCCGGCGAAAATATTGAAACCGGAAGCGCCAGCGCCAAAGCGAGCGTTAAAACCGAAACGAACGGTACGGCCGGTGAAACCAGCATCCAGACAGATGTCAGCGCCGAGGTGAACGGAAAAAAAGTGGAAATTAATACGGAAAGTTTCGGCGAGGAAGACATTAACATTCAAAAAGAAGTTTCCGAAGACGGTGCCAGCGCCAGCGTGGATGTTGAGACTAACCAGACATCGGAAGGAGATGATCTGGTCGGCATGGAAGATGTGGTGACAAAACCAACGGGCGTCGTCGCACGAGTGACCAACGCCATCGATGACGCGCTGGAAAATTTTTTCAAAAAAATATTTTTTCTGTTTAGCTAAAAAAATTGTCATTCCGACCGGAGTGGAGGAATCTAACAGAATTAGATCTCTCGCGGAGTTTACCCCGCTGAATAGCGGGGCTCGAGATGACAAAAAGCAAAATTATAAACGATAAAGTAATTCATGAAAGCATCCGACCACAACAGAATAGCCGGCAGGAAAAAAGATTGGTTTTCGTCTTTGATCGCTTGGCTTTTGATCGGCACGATGGTCTTTTACCAGTTGCTGCCGTTTTCGGTCGCCGTAGCCCAGGAAGTTTCCACTGAACCAGCGACGGAAGTGGTAACTATTACTCCAGCGGCCGAAGATACGTCTGATGACACTTCTGCGGACGACACTTCTGAGGATGACGCTTCCTCTACCGGAGATTCTTCTTCCGCAGGCACTTCTTCAGACGATGGAGCAACTGGAGCAACTGGCGCAACGGATGATACAACGGCCGGCACTGCAGCTGACACAGCCGCCGATACCGGCATACCGGCTGAAGCAGCTTCAACAGAAACTTTAGCCGCGCCGGAAGATTCACTCACCCAAACATCTTCTCCGGCCGGTTCAGAGGACCCTGTTTCTTGCGCCTGTCCGGCCGATACCAGCGGAACCGAAAATACCGATCCGGAAGCTCCGAGCAGTCCTTGTCCAGAAACTTGCCCGGAAGTCACGGTAGAAAACACCAATGACGCGACAGCCCAAAATGATGTCACTGCCACGGCTGATACCGGCAACAACGCGATTGGTGAACCCGTTGCGGATCCGACTCTTCAAACTGAGACAGTAGCCACTGAGCCGGAAAGTATCAATCCGGAAAACGCCTCTCTGACGGAAGAAAATCCAGCGCCTGGGGGGAGGGATAATTCCACTGAAACAAACACCAGTCCAGCCGACACTCCGGCGGATGAGTCAAATTCGGAAACTCCCGCCGATCCGGCCGCTGTCATAGAGACCGGCGAAGCTCTGGCGGTGGCGGATGTGGTCAATGAAGTCAATATCAACATAATTACGGACAACGGCGCCAATTCCACCCAGAACATCACCGGCGATTACACGGGCGACGTCAATCTTTTGGATACTTTTTATACTTTACTGGACAGCGCCCAAACCTTGAATGAAGGCAACCAATCGGCGCTCGGCGCGCTCAATATTATAAATGATAATTCGGCGGTGATCACTAATAATGTGGTCGTGGACGCTAACAGCGGGAACAATACGATTGAAACCGGTTCTGATGGATACGAAAGCGATCAGTCCGGCGCCGAAATTCAGACCGGCGACGCGACCGCCATTGCCAACGTGGTCAATCTGGCTAATCTCAACATCGTCGGCAATAACTGGCTGTTTGCGGTCGTTAATGTTTTCGGCAACTGGGTGGGCAACCTGGTTGTGCCGGGAGCGGGACTTCTGACTCTGCCCGGATCGGTCTGCGGAAACGGGTGTCTTGGTAATCCCACTGAAGTTTCCAACAGCAACAGCGCTGACATTCAAAACAATGTGGGCGCAGTTGCTTCAACCGGAGAAAACTCCATCAGTAGCAGCGGGGATGCCACCATAGAGACCGGTGACGCTTATGCCGGCACTAACGTGAAAAATATCGTCAACACCAATATTGTCGACAACAATTGGTTTTTTCTGGTAGTCAATAATATGGGTTCCTGGATGGGCAGCGTGCTCAACTGGAATGCCGAGACCGGTGAAATGGAAAATGTCTATAGTTACGATTTTGGAACGGATGGAAACAATCTGACATCGAGCGGAACACTAACCGTAGAAAATCGCAACAGCGCTACGATTGTTAATAATGTGGAAACCTCGGCCAATACCGGCGGGAACAACATTAACGGAGAGGGGGGAGAAGCGACAATCCAGACCGGCAACGCCAGCGCGGTTTCCCGAGTGGTCAATTTCATCAACACCAACATCGTCGGCAATAATTGGATGTTCGGTATCGTCAATATTTTTGGGTCCTGGAAAGGGGATGTGGAATTTGCCTATCCGGACCTGGCCGTTTCCCTCTCCGGCGACAAAAACACGGTAATGCCCGGCGACGAACTGACTTACACAATCAGGTATAAAAATAACGGAAAAGCCAAAGCGGACGATGCTGGCCTGATGCTTTCTTTACCGGATCAAGTTGCCTATCAGTCAGATAGTTCAGGCGCGGCCGTAAATGGACAGGATTTAGCCTGGAGTTTTTCCGGTCTCAATCCGGGTGAAGAAAAGGCGGTGCGAGTCGTGGTGGCGGTAGATCCGAATATTCCCGAGACCGTGGAGAGCTTGCAAAGCGTGGTCGGGACCAGAACCAGCACCAAGGAACCGGAGACGGGCAATAATTCAGCCAGCGTTAGCACCGGAGTCGTTTTCCCGGAGGAACCGCAAATAACCATTTTTGACGGGGAATCCAATTCCCTTAATTCAGAATTAAAAATAAAAAGGACTGACGACGCCGGACCAGTTTCATCCGGCAGCATTATAAATCATGCCATCACGGTAAAAAATCCCAGCAAGCACACCCTTTACAATATTGAAGTTAAGGAAAAAATCCAAGATCCGAACGGAGCAAAAATGGTGGAATATGTCTGGACGATAGACAAACTTAAAAAAGGACAAGGGGCGCTGATTGAATATCAAGTCGCAGTCAATGAGAGCATTCAGCCGGGTCTCTATGAACACACCGCTTCAGCGGAAGCGTTGGACGCGGCCGGGGACAAAGTGGAAAGCCGGAAAGTAACGGCCGGCATCGAAGTGTTTCTGGCGGCTATTTGGAACGGAGTCGGTGAAGAAATTGTTCCAACTGCCAGTGCCGCGGAAACGGTGGAGCCGGGGAAAGTTTTGGGAGATGAAACTATGCGCCTCTTGACCTTGCCGATCTGGATCTGGATGCTGGCCGCGGCCGCTTATTATCTGACGCTCAACTGGTCAATTTTTCCGAAAAGGAGACAATAAAAATAATTGAATTTAAATTGGATGGAGAAGAAACGTAAAATAGTTAGAATTTATCTCATTCCTATTTTAGCGTCGGTAACCGCGGTTGTTTTTTGGTGGGCTTTTCGCGATGAAGAAAGGTATTATTGGTGGCTAGCGCTCATTGCGCTCATCACCCTCGCGCACTATCTGGTTTATTGGAAATGGGAAAGAGGCAGGGTCTTGAAAGACTGAGCTGGCAGCCAGGCAGAAAACTCCGATTACAAAAAGGAGTTTTTTTGTTTGCTAAAAAACTACGCCAGGATTGATCAGTAAATATGCATAAGCGCATTGACATTTTATAAATAGCTGGCTATAATGCTCTGTTATACTTGAGCTATAGATATGCTTACCCCCAGACAAAAATTTATCAAAAGAATAGCTCTGCCGCTGGCTCTCGTGGTTTTTTTTGGGCTTTTTGTGATGGACATTTTTTTCGTGCCGTCGTCCAGCTCCAGCATGCTCAAACTTATCGGACCGAGCGATATGAAAATTTCCGATGATTTTTCTCCGCGGATCGACTCGGAAGCGGCCATAGTAGTGAGAGATGGTGACAATATCATTCCGTTTTGCACCACGCTTCCCGGCGAGCTGTGGATCTTTCTTTTGGCGGCCTATCTGTTTCTCCTGTTTTTTAATCTGTTTTATGATTTCGAAAAATCAGACAGTTTACATTGGTTTTGGGAAAGTCTCTACACGCTGTTGGCTCTTTGGGGTTGGTATATTTGGGACACTTGCCACCAGAATATCTGGTTTCCGCTGTATATTTTGAAACTTGGAGTGATTATATATTTAGTGTATCTGTACCTTTTATATAAGCAAAAAGAAATCCAGCCGCTGACTGACGAAGACTTGGAAAATTTCGAAGGCTAAAAAAGGAGGCAGCGCATGGGCAGAATCGTGATCATCGATGAGGAAAGATGCGGAGATTGCCACGGGTTTATCCAGGAAGTTGCCTACGAAGTCGAGGAGCTATTTCTAGACTCAGAAAATAGTGGACCGGTGAAACGGAGAATAAAAATAAGGCGGTGCAAAAAGTGCCAGCCCATCTTCGAGCAAAAAATTGCGAACCTGAAAAAGGAAGGCAAGGTCAAAAAAATTCCGTTCGGCATGAGCGGCCAGAATGCGGAAGATCGACAAACTACCCTCCGGGATTTTATCGGTCGGGACAGGAAAAGGGTCAAAAAAGAGATGGGAGGTAAACATGGAAACGCATATTGACCCGTATACACGGGTAGCGTATTGCCCGCTGTGCCAAGAGTTGCCTCCGCGGCCCAGCAATCCCGATTCATTGAATCGCGTTGTACCCGTCCCCAGGATCTGTCCTTCCTGTCAGGCGAAAAACAGCCAGTTGACTGCCGAAATTAGGGATGCCAAAAAGGTGAGAGTGTGCGCTCCCGGCGAGAGCGGTCTCGACAGGGAAGACCAGCAAAAATCTTTGTTCAATCCGCACCGCCTGAAAAAATTGAAGGCCAACCGCGCCAAGAACCAGCCGCCCTAGACACTAGGACGGTTTTTTTAATGTGCGAACTTTTCTTCCCGAAAAATTGGATAAAAAAATCTTTCGGTGATAAAATAGAAATATAAAAAACAAAAATGGATAAAAAAAGAATCATCCTAATAAGCATCATCATTTTTATTCTGTTGTCCGCCATTGCCACTGCGGCAGTGTTTTTTTTCAAATCACGCCAGGGAGATAGCCCGGCAGTTGAAACTGCGTCTCCTAAGATAGAAAACACTAAAACAGTTGTCATAACGGATATGGATAACGATGGCCTGACTGACGAGCAGGAAAAAGTTTATGGCACCGATCCCACTAAGCAAGATACGGACGGAGACGGGTTTAAGGATGGAGAAGAGATTGCCAACGGATATGATCCGCTAAAACCCGCGCCGGGAGACAAGATCATAAAATAGCTGTTCCATTTTAAATAACGATTTATGCCAAGCTCTCCAAAAAATAGCGGACATTCATTATTAATCACAGTGATTGTGAGATTCTTTATTTTTAGCCTGTTTATTCTAGCAACGCCGGTAAAAAAAGCTCAAGCTCTGCCGCCGTTGTTCCAAAATTCGATTGAAACTGTCACGATCAACGGCCAGCAATATTTCGTGGAATACGTCCCCAAAGAAGCGATTTATCCAGCCTTTGGCTATAACGGATCGGGTCGGGCGATCATCCGAGAGGACTTGCCGCCGCGGGTAAAAAAATTTGTGAAAGCGCATGAACTTTATCATCTGCAAGATAAGGCAACTTGGGGCGGCTGGATAGGACGAGAAATCCGAGCCAACCTCGTTCCTGGATTCAAAGATCCAATCGGCCTGATTGCGGCTGTTTGGAAAACGGTAACCGATCCGGACCGGATCGGATTTTATCTGAAAAGAACTAATGAAGGTCGCTAGGAAATTTCTGCAGTTTAAAGTATAAACAAAATATTCAAAAAAAAAAGCATGTTTTTTCAGGAAAAAAATACGCGCTCTTTCGTCAAAGCCATCACGTTCCGCGCCACAATCATGGTGGCTGATTTTGTTGTAGTTTTTGCCATCACCCGCCGCTATGACATAGCTTTCGGTGTAATGCTGGCGACCAATTTTTTGAGCACACTCATCTATTATGGTCACGAAAGAGTCTGGAACGGTATCCATTGGGGAAAATAAAAAAATAATCACTTAAGTATTATGCTGATTGTAATCGTTAAGCAAGCCCTTTCCGTGTTAACTGTCGGAGCGCAGATTTTTTTGGCACTGGGTTTTATCTATTTTTTATTTTTTCGGAAATCTAAAGAAACTTTTTGGATAGAATTTATTTCCAAAAACGTTCTTAAGCTTGGATTTATGGTAGCGCTTATTGCCACAGCCGGCAGTCTTTTCTTCTCCGAAGTGGCCGGCTTCGAACCCTGTCGGCTTTGTTGGTTCCAAAGAACATTCATGTATCCCGAAGTCATTCTGCTTGGCTTGGCCTGGATCAGAAAGAATAATAAGATTATTGATTACGCCTTGTCTCTGGCAGTTGTTGGGACTCTGATTTCGCTTTACCATAACTATATTTATTACTTGGCGCAAAAAACCGCTTTTTGTAGCGTCGCCGCTCCTTGCACCACACCCTATGTCCTGGAATTCGGCTACGTGACAATTCCGCTGATGGCATTGACGGCTTTTCTGTCGCTGATTTTTCTTTTCAGTATTCAAAAAGTTTATGCCGGCCTAACTGAATAAAAAGAAGGAAGTAAAGGAAAATTTTTACTAAAAAATGGCTAACATAAGCCTTTTTTAGGTTTTTCCAGTCATTTATAATTGACATCGAGAGTTGTTTTTGCTACCATAAGAAAACGTTGAAAAACTGAAAAATAAAAAAGGGACCTGCCCGCAATGCTACGCAATAGCGCTGCAGGCGGGGGTAATTCTAAACGAATCTAATCCTTTATGGGTGACGATTTTCGGAAGTATCTGCGCGACGGGGAAGCCAGATTAGGAGGGCTGAAGAAGGAAGAAAAGAATATATTTAGAGCCATAGCTATTCTCATACTGAGCATGGGAGTATTTTTTTATCCCGCACCAAAATCGCAGTTTGTGTTCGCTGAAAGCCGCAATAATTTTTTGTGTCAGGATAAAAATGAATTCTGGTGCGGGATAAATACCGAAATAAAATCAGAGCTTGTTTCGGCCAATGTCGGCAAAAATTTTCCGTGCCAATTCGAAAAAAGTTTTTGGTGTGAAGCAATGTCTGATTCTGGCAAAAAAATTCCAACTGAAGAGGTAAAACAGAAAGCTGAAATATCTTTGGACGAATTAACACCGGAAAAAAAATTGGGGACTTTTGTTTACAAAAAATCCAAAGGTGAGCAGGCGATTGATCCCGCGCATTGTTCCCTTCCGGAAAAAAATGTTTCAGTCGTGGAAATAAAGAAGGGATCAGTTTTCAATCTGGTGGCTGGCCATCCGATCGAAAAAATGATTCCTTTTATCGAAAAGCGCGATCGGGAAGTGGCATCATTTTTGGTGGCGATTGCTAAAAAAGAAAGCGATTGGGGCATCCACTCTCCCCAGAAATCCGGCCGAGAATGCTACAATTATTGGGGCTATCGCGGCAAAGAAAATACGACCGAATCCGGTTATTCTTGTTTCGACAATCCGGAACATGCTGTTCAAGTTGTCGGTGACAGGATTGAAAATCTTTTAAATAAAAAAATAGATACACCAACCAAGATGGTGGTTTGGAAATGTGGTCGTGATTGTGAGGCGGCTGGCGGACAAGCCGCGGCCAATAAGTGGATTATGGACGTAGCTCATATTTATACGAAATTGCAATCTTAATTTTTTCTGAAATACGAAAGCGCTCCGATATCGATCGGGGCGCTTTTTTTGTTGCCTTTTTTAGTGTAAAATTAGCTCATGGAAAAGAAACCTGTCTGCCGGCAGGCAGGTTTCCAAAAGGCTTGCCAGTCGGAAAAGCGAATAATTTAAACCAAAGTCGTTATGCCAATTGACGCACCGGAAAATAGTGGAAACAAAAAATCAAGTAAGCTGCTTTTTCCTGCGGGGTTTTTGTGGGGCGTTGCCACATCTGCCTATCAAATCGAGGGCAAAAATTCCAATGCGGATTGGTGGTCTTGGGAGCAACAAGGAAAAACGCGAGAAAGCTCCGGAAACGCTTGCGCTTATTGGGATTTTTGGAAAAAAGATCATGAACTATTATCCGAATTGGGAGCGAACTCTTTTCGTCTTTCTTTAGAATGGTCACGCATCGAACCGTCCGAAGGACAATTTTCAGCGGCAGCGATACGTGATTATCGGGAAATCCTACAGGATTTGAAAAAACGGAATATCAAAACAATCGTGACTTTTTGGCACTGGACAAGCCCGATTTGGTTTGCGGAAAAATACGGATTGCACAAAAAAGAGTCTGTGGAAAAATTTTTGCGATATGGCGAGAAAATTATGGATGAACTGGGAGACCTGATTGACATAGTAGTAACAATAAATGAACCGATGGTTCCGCTGGGTATGGGATTTTTGACCGGAAAATTTCCCCCAGGATTCAAAAATCCATACCGATTTTTTCGCGCTGCCAAAAACCTAGCTCAAATCCACAAAGGACTGTATAAGAGCATACACGCCAAGAGAAATATTCCGGTCGGCATCACATATCTCTATAATTATTATTTTTCTGCGGGTAATAATATTTTAGAAAAAATAGCCAATAGCGCTGCCAAGTGGTTTCGCGTGAATTTTTTCAGCCGGAAGATAAAAGGGTTTGAGGATTATGTCGGCATTGATTATTACCGTTTGGTAAGAATGAAATTTGATCCCAAAAATTCCAATTATTTCGGGTTCAGGATCGAGGAAGATAAGAACAATGTAATGGGCTGGATAAGCTATCCGGAAGGGATTTACAGGGTGCTAATGGAAGTTTCCAAAGAGAGCAAGCTGCCAATTTATATTATGGAAAACGGACGGCCGACAAATGCAGGCCTAGAAGATGCAGAAAGAACGGAGTTTCTAAATAGTCATCTAGCTTATGTGGGTAAGGCCATCCAGGAAGGAGCGGACGTCCGGGGATACCTGCACTGGTCGCTCCTGGATAACTATGAATGGCTGGAAGGATTTCGTCCGCGTTTCGGTCTGGTGGAAATTGATTACCAAACCCTGGAGCGAAAACCCAGAAAAAGCTTTTATGCTTACAAAAAAATAATAGAAAACAATGGTCTGGAATAACCTTTACTATATTGCCTAATAAGGCAAAAGAGATCATTTTGGATTGATGCATGAAAAGAAGAATAGAAATAAACAAAAAAAAATTTGAATATGAGCTTCAGAGAAGGCGCGGAACGCGATGTGTCCGCTTGGCCATCTACTCCGATGGAAATTTTGTGGTATCGGCGCCCAGATGGTATCCTTTATATGTAATCCGTAAGTTCCTGGAGGATAAGTCGGAGTGGATCTGGGAAAAGCTGGGAAAAATTAATTTTGAAGCGGTCCGGGCGGTAAGACAGGAAGAAGATAGCAGATATAAAGCCGGCAAAAAAAGTGCGAAAGAGCTGATTCAGAGCAAATTAGAATTTTTCAACCAACATTACAATTTTTCCTATAATCGGGTCAGTGTAAAAAACCAAAAAACTTGTTGGGGTAGTGCTAGCCGGAAGGGGAATCTCAATTTTAATTACAAGATCGCCAACCTCCCAGAGGAGCTGCAGGATTATATAACGGTTCACGAACTCTGCCATCTCAAAGAGCTAAACCACAGTCGGAACTTTTGGAAGCTAGTCGAGGAAACCGTGCCGGCTTATAGGGAATTGAGAAAGAAATTAAAAAATTATTCTAAGCAACCTAATTATTCTAATTGATCTAGATAATACCCAATAATTTATAAATAAATTTGGGAATTAGAAATTATTTAGAAATTAGGAATTAGGAATTTCAACTATGTCCTGGATTCTTTTTGCGATCATTTCCTATTTCCTCAATGCGGTCACGGCAATCATCGATAAATTTTTGCTGAATAAATCAGTGCCGAGTCCCAAAGCCTATGCTTTTTATGTAGGATTGCTCAGTATTTTTGCAGTGGTCTTTTTACCTTTCGGCGTGGTGTGGCCCGGTCTTTTGTCAGTGATAAAGGATCTGATTCCGGGAATCATTTTTTTCTGGTTGGTTTTCTTTTTTGTGACGGCTGTCAAAAAAAACGAGGTCTCGCGGGTCGTTACCATGATTGGCGGCTTTGCGCCTATTTTTACCCTCGGTTTAAGTTTTTTTATTTTTCACGAAAGACTTAGAAATCTTCATTTTGCCGCATTTGGCCTGTTGGTTCTGGGTGGCGTTCTTATCTCGCTGAAACGGTCAGGGGTCGGTGAAATAAAAAATAGGCTGGCGCCTAGCGGAATCAGCATATCTGTTTTAACAGCTTTTTTTTTCGCGCTCTATTATGTTTCGGCAAAGTTTATTTTTTCCGATGACCAGACATTTATTTCAACTTTTTTTTGGTCGCGTATGGGCAGTTTTTTGGCAGCGCTGGCAATTTTGCTGATTCCTTCTTGGCGGGTCAAAATTTTTGGCGCTCGCAAAACAGCCGGCACCCGTGGAGGAGCGTTATTTTTAACCAACAAAGTTGTGGCAGCACTGGCCTTCATCCTTTTGAACTATTCAATTAAGCTCGGAGATGCAGCTCTAGTTAACGCGATTCAAGGCGTGCAATATGCTTTCCTTTTTTGCCTGGTGCTTTTCTTTGATAAAAAATACCCAAATATTTTGGAAGAGAAAATGACGCGTTCCATCATAGCGCAAAAAATATTAGCCATAATCATTATCGGCATAGGCCTGTCGTTACTTTATTTTTAAAATTTTATTGTGGCTCACCCAGTTAGAATTTCGTATTTATTTATACTGGGTGTAATCAATTGTTAATTCTAGATTAATTTTTGGCAGATATAAAAAATGGGTAAATATTCTAACGGGGTAAAAAAAACACTAAAAATTGTCGGAAAAACACTTCTAGGGATATTAGGAATCGCTTTGCTTTTTCTCCTCTATTTTAACATTCCCGTCCAAAAGAAAGATAACTCGGCCAGGCTTGGCATTACTTTCTCTAAGCGTTATGCGGAAGACATCCAACTGGACTGGAAAAAAACTTTTATAGCTATTCTGGATGATTTGAAAATCAGAAAAATTAGAATTCCGGTTTATTGGGATCTGGTGGAAAAAGAGGAGGGGAAATATGACTTTTCCGATGTTGACTGGCAGCTAGCGGAAGCGCGAAAAAGAAACGCTGAAATCATATTAGTTGTGGGGCAAAAAGTTCCTCGCTGGCCGGAATGCGCCATTCCGGAGTGGGCTAAGCAGAGCGACCAAAAAAGGAAAAGTGCCTTGCTAAAGGAAATAACCGCCGTGGTAAAGCGGTATAAAGATAATCATCCGGAAATAAAATACTGGCAGGTAGAAAACGAACCGTTTTTGCCTTTTGGAGTTTGTCCGCCGCTGGACACAAATCTGTTGGATAGTGAAATCGCACTGGTCAGGTTGATTGATCCAACGCGTCCGGTGATTGTGACTGATAGTGGGGAGTTAAGTCTTTGGATCCAAGCTGCCAAAAGAGCCGATGTTTTTGGCACCACGATGTATCGCACAATCTGGAAGGAAAGCATCGGCTATTATGATTATCCAATCGGACCGCGCTTTTTCCGCTTCAAACACTGGCTGATAAAGAATTTTGCCCATCAAGATAATGCGATTGTAGTGGAACTCCAAGCCGAGCCCTGGATCAAAGGCTGGACCACCAGCGGACCGCTCGATGAACAGTTTAAATCAATGAATTCAGCGAAGCTCGTAGATAACGTGGAATTTGCCAGAAAAGTCGACTACCCCGAAATATATCTTTGGGGCGCAGAGTGGTGGTATTGGCTCAAGGTGAATCAGAACCATCCGGAGCTTTGGGAAACGGCTAGGAAATTGTTCAGTGAAAATATTGGAAATTAAAATAACCAAAATGAGAAGAATAGTGCACCTTACTTGGGTTTATCGGGTTATCATAGTTTTTATTTTAGCTATTTCTGGAGGCTTTTTTTATGCATATGGAATGCAAACTTTTTCTGACAACTTTCAAGTGGGCATTTCACTTGAAAAGAACAGCGAGATCCATCCCGAAGATCCGATAATCATTAAGTTCTCCAGCGCAGTTCGACCCAAAAGCTATGATGGAAAAATAAAAATAATCCCGAGCACCAGTGCCAAACTGGATTGGAAAGAATCCGGAAAAAAGTTGATCATCACTCCTGACCGATTTTGGAAACCGGAGAACGACTATAGCATTGACTTGGGTAGCGGGCAAAGCCGATTTTTTTTGGACAATGATTCGATATCTTTTGATTTTTCAACTGTTGACTATCCGCGAGTTGCCAATTTTTCTCCCGCCGACGGAAGCCATGACGTGCTCTTGGATATTGAGGACCCTATCGTAGTTGATCTGGATAAATCAGCCAAAGATTTTTTCATTAAGTTTGATGTGAATCCGACGGTGGAAGTAGCCTATGAAAATAATCCGGAAAAAACCCAATTCCGTTTGTTACCTCAAGGACAGTTCAAGGATGGTCAGAAATATGAAGTAAAAATCTCGACCAAATACGCAGGTGACAAGGAGGACAATTATCAGGAAATTTATTCGTCTGGCTTTGAAACGCTACCACCCAAACCCTTGACCTGGGACAAAAATTTTTCCGTGCGGATCGAACAGGCCAAAACTTATACGCGGGCCAAAATACTTGAAGGAAAGTATATCGATATAAACCTATCCGCGCAAATCATGTCCATTTTTGAAAACGGAATACTGCTGGATTCTTATATTATCTCCAGCGGAAAAAGAGGCATGGAAACGCCAAGCGGAACGCATGCCATAGCCAACAAATTTCCCCGCGCCTGGTCCAAGAAATACGGACTATATATGCCTTATTGGATGGCCATCACTCCGAGCGGATCCTATGGGATCCATGAGCTTCCGGAATGGCCGGGCGGTTACAAAGAAGGGGCGGCGCATCTGGGTATTCCGGTCTCCCACGGCTGCGTCAGGCTCGGCATCGGTCCGGCTAAAAGAGTCTATGACTGGGCGGAAATCGGCACGCCAGTGGTGGTGTATTAGATTTTTGTGTTAAAATTAAAGAAGATAATACTTGGATGTCGGATATTCTTAAGACAAGATCATGTCTAAAATAATTGTTGATATCGAAACTGTCGGATTTGATTTTGATTCCTTCGAAAAAAAAAGTCAGGAATATCTTTTAAAGTATAGCGAGACGGAAGAAGAAAAAGATGACATGAAAAAGAGGCTGTCGCTTTATCCGCTGACCGGAGAAGTTGTGGCCATCGGCATGCTTAATCCGGAAACATTGAAAGGCACGGTGCTGTTTCAAGACAAAAATTCTAAAACTTCCCGGCTGGAAGAAGAAGGCATCGTTTATGAATCGGGGAGTGAAGCCGAGATTCTGGAAAAATTCTGGGATATCGTCAAGACCTACGATCAGGTCATCACTTTCAATGGGCGGGGATTTGACGCACCGTATCTTATGCTCCGAAGCGCCGTCCATAAAATCCGCGCTACTAAGAATCTGATGGGCTACCGGTTTGATTATAAAGAGCATTGCGATCTGATGGAGCAGTTGACATTTTACGGTGCTGTGCGTAAATTCAGTCTGGATTTTTATGCCAAAAGCTTTGGCATAAAAAGTTCGAAAGACGAGGGCATTGACGGTTCGATGGTTGGAGATCTGTATAAAAAAGGAAAATTTATGGAAATCGCTCGCTATTGCTTTCGGGATCTGGTGACCACCAAGGAGCTTCATGGATATTGGGATAAATATGTAAGATTCTAAAGTTTCATTATGGCCGGAAAAAAAACCAAAATAGCTATTTTTGACATTGACGGAACTATTTTCCGTAAAAATTTGGCTTTTGAACTCATTAATGAATTGGTCTGGCTCAAAGTTTTTGACAAA
>PFVN01000064.1 GCA_002790635.1 Candidatus Moranbacteria bacterium CG_4_9_14_3_um_filter_42_9 | reverse complement strand
TTGAAAAGCAAGCAGACTGGGGAAAGGCTAAAGACACTCAGCTTCTCAAGACTTATGCAACACAACTCGGCATGAATACAAGCCAGTTCGGAAATTGTCTTGACAGCAAGAAATACCAGAGCAAGGTTGATGCCGATCTTTCGGAAGGCCAAAACTTTGGAATTTCCGGCACACCGGACGTTTTCGTCAACAGCCAATTTCAAAACGGAGCAATCGATTATCCGACTTTGAAGAAGATGATCGATGATGAATTGGCCAAATAACTTTGGAACAACAAGAGCCCTTCCGTTTCACGCGAGGGCTTTTGTTTTGACTTTGTAGTAAATTTTTGGCGGCTCGGGTTTGCCGGACTAGAATTTAAAAAAACTAAAAACAGACTACGTGGTTGACAAAAATATTTTCTAGCTCTATGCTGAGTTGTTCTTTAATATCGCCATTCAAAATTGCCAAATAAGAATAAATTTTGCGAGGAGGACTTGATGGGCGCAATCTTAGAAAGGTTTAGATTATGGCTTTTGAGGTATTGGCTTGGCAGAAATCTGGCCAACATAATTTCCGTCACCGGGTTCGTTGGGGCCTACTTGTTCCTTTTTTACTTCAACCTGAGCATTACGGAGAAATTGACCGGATTTATCACGATGGTGCCCTTTGACTGGGCAGATGGGAAAGTTGCCCGGTGGCTTGGCGTGACAAACGGTGCTGGAAAAGTTATTGATCCAATTGTCGACAAGCTCAGAAACTTCCTCGTGCTGTATTTTTTGTTTCTAAATCCTGAACTCGTTTTCAAGATAGTTATGGGTTTAATTTCTCTTGGAGAAATCGCGGCATTAGTGCCCATTGGGTCTGCGACGTGTTTAGCTTTCAAATATCGGCGCGACTTTTATCTGAAAAATAGGAAGCGGGTGGGCTGGAAAGGCTATAAGTCAATTTTCAAATACATAATATCTGATGTTATGGAAAACTGGAGCGTAAACCAAGACGGTAAGACTACAATGGGTTGTTACGGAATTATGTTCGGACTCATCGTTTTTCGCTCGAAATGGATGGAAAGGGATGAGCTTGTGTATCTGTATCTAATATTCGCTGTCATAGGCTTTTACTTTCGGTATTATTCCTTCCTGGATTACCGAGAAACGTTGCAAGAATGGCAGAATGGAGCCCTTGCTAGGGCGACAGAGGCAGGCTAATTTAGCTGCCTTTTTTAATCTATGGTATAATAAAAAAATGAAAAGGCAGAGGAATATAATCGAAATAGTTTTTTTTGCCCGCGGAGGCCAAGGTGCCAAGGCGGCGGCGGAAATAATCGCGCAAGCGGCCGCCAAAGAGGGAAAATTTATTCAAGCCTTTCCGAGTTTCGGTCCGGAAAGAAGCGGCGCGCCGACGAAAAATTTTGTCAGAATTTCTGATCAACCGATCCGGAGCCACGAACCGGTGGTGGATCCGGATGCGGTTTTGGTTTTGGATGAAACATTGCTGGGCGAACCCGAAATAACTAAAAATTTGGATCAGGATGAATCCTTGATAATCAACAGTGTCAAATTCAGTGAAGAATTGGCGAAAAAAGTCCCATATTTCAATGGAAAAATATACCCGATCGACGCGACCGGAATGTCGCTCACAATCATCGGGCAGCCTCGGCCAAACACGGTTATTTTAGGAAAACTCCTCAAGGTGACTGAAGTTGTCCGCTTGGAAAGCGTGCTTGCTGAATTTCGTAAAATTTTTGAAAAGAAAATCGGCAAAGAAGAAACGGACAAAAATATTTTAGCCATCGAAAAGGCATACGATGCATTGTAAAGCAAAAAGAGAAAATTAAAAAAATAAAAATAAAGACATTTTATTTTTTACTTTTAATTTTTTATTTAGAGCGAAGCGAATATGGAAAAGGGCGCGGTTATAAAACACGACATCAAAAAAGCTCCTCGGACCGGAGATTGGCGGTATCTCAAGCCGGAAGTTGATGAAAAAAAGTGCATTGCTTGCGGCACTTGCGTTAAATTTTGTCCAGAAGCGGTGATATCTCTGGAGGCATGTGATATGAAAAATGCCACCGCCTTGGTGGGGTCCCGCTACAGCGGGAAAACAGAAAAAAACATCAAATCGAAAAAAGTGGCGGAAATAGATTACGACTTTTGCAAAGGCTGTGGCGTGTGCGCCAATGTTTGTCCCAGTAAAGCGATAGTAATGAAAAAAATATAAGCAACAATGGAAAAAAATAACAAAATAGCCTTGACCGGCGGGCAGGCGATGACCTACGCCTTAAAACAGATCAATCCGGATGTAATGCCGATTTATCCCATCACGCCGCAAACGCCGATCATCGAAACTTTTGCCAAATTTCAGGCTGAGCACGCGGTAGACACCGAGATCATTACGGTAGAATCGGAACACAGCGCGATTTCCGCCGCAGTCGGCGCTTCGGCGGCCGGCGCCCGAACGGTGACGGCAACCAGTTCGCAAGGCTTGGCGCTGATGAACGAAATCCTCTACATCGCGAGCGGTATGCGACTGCCGATTCTGATGGCGGTTTCCGCCCGTGCCTTGAGTGCTCCACTCAACATTCACAATGATCACAGCGATGTGATGGGAGCGCGCGACACGGGTTGGATCCAGCTTTTTTCGGAAAATGTCCAGGAAGCCTATGACAACACGCTAATCGGTTTGAAATTGGCGGAGGTGTCCGGGATTCCGGCTATGGCCATCATTGACGGATTTATCACGTCGCATTCCATTGAGAATTTGAAGACGCTTCCGGATAAGGCGGTCAAAAAATTTGTGGGGGAATATCAACCAGAAAAATTTCTGCTGGACACGGATAATCCTGTAACTTTCGGAACGATGGCCCTTCCACCGCATTATTTCGACTTCAAGCTTGATCAAGACCGGGCAATGCGGAAGGCTGCCAAAGATTATGAAAAAATTACCCAAGAGTTTTTTGACTTAAGCGGCCGGCCATATGGTTTATACGAGGCCTATCAAGTGGAAAATGCCGAGAATGTTATTATATTAGCCGGTTCCGCGGCCGGAACCGCCAAGGACGTAGTGGATAAAATGAGAAAAGAAGGAAAAAAATTCGGACTTTTAAAAATAAAACTTTTCCGCCCTTTTCCCTCGCCAGAAATTGCCGCCGCCTTAAAAGCGGCCAAAAATATCGCGGTGTTGGACAAGGCAATGTCATTCGGGACCTATCCGCCGATTTATCAGGAAATTGTCAGTGCTTTGCACCAAGAGCCGGATTTGGCCAAAAAAGATAATGAAACATATCTCATAAAAAAAGCCAAACCGAAAGTGCAGTCCTATGTCTATGGTCTCGGCGGCCGGGACATTTTTGTAAAAGATATTGAAAAAGTTTTTGAAGATCTGATACGGGGAAATATTTCAAGCGAGATAAAGTATGTTGGGATAAAAAATTCGTAATTTGTAGAGATTTTATGAATAAAAAACTCACCCAAAATTTAGCTTCCGGCCACGGCACCTGCGCGGGTTGCGGAATCCCCGTGATCGTCAGGAACGTTTTAGGCGCGACGAAAGATCCGGTAGTTGTGATCAATGCCACGGGGTGTCTTGAGGTGACAACCACGCTTTATCCATACTCACCTTGGAAAGTTCCCTATATCCATAACGCGTTTGAAAACGCGGGGGCCACGGCTTCCGGCGTGGAAACGGCTTATCGCGCTTTGGCAAAAAGAGGAAAGATCGAAAAGAAAATTAAATTCGTGGTTTTTGCCGGCGACGGTGGAACATATGACATCGGGCTTCAATCGCTTTCCGGCGCTCTGGAACGCGGTCATGAATTCGTCTACGTGTGCTATGATAACCAGGCCTATTCCAACACCGGTGGGCAACGAAGCGGTGCCACGCCATTTGGCGCCAGCACCCAGACCACGCCCTCCGGCCAGTGTGATATCGGTAATGAACTTTTTCGCAAAGATATTATGGGAATTGTCAAGGCGCACCATATAAAATATATCGCTCAAGCCAACGCGGCCTTTCCGGAGGATCTGAAAAGGAAGGCCGAAAAGGCATTTGCGACCAAGGGGCCGTCCTTTTTGTTAGTTTTCCAGCCGTGCAACAATGAAATGAAATTTCCGACATCGCAATATGTGGCGGTCGGAAAATTGGCGACCGAAACCAATTTCTGGCCTTTGTATGAAATTTCCGCCAAAGGCGGATCCGCTTCTGGCGGAGAAAACTGGGAATATAAAATAAACTACGTACCTCAAGAGCGAAAACCGATTGAAGAGTTTCTGAAAACCCAAGGGCGGTTCAAACATCTTTTTGCCGAAAGAAATAAAGGGGTGATAGCGGAGATGCAAAAACAGGTGGATCAGGGATGGGTTAGGCTTGAAAGGACATGTAGCATGAAGCATGAAACATAAAACAAGAAGAAATTTGGTGAGCCGCCCGCCGGAATTGAACCGGCGGCCTGGCGTGGAGTTTATCCGCCTCCGGCGGGAATGGGATGCCCCGCCAATCATTGAGCCCACGGTCGGGCTTGAACCGACGACCTGCGCGTTACGAATGCGCTGCTCTACCACTGAGCTACGTGGGCGGGTAAATCTACCAACTGAGCTAGGGTG
>PFVN01000085.1:8712-19285 GCA_002790635.1 Candidatus Moranbacteria bacterium CG_4_9_14_3_um_filter_42_9 | reverse complement strand
TGAGCTTCATTGTAATCCTTTATTTTATCCTGTTCCTTGAGCTTGTTATATTTTTCAACAAGCTTGATAATCCCTTGCTTAGCGCTTTCCATATTTTACTTTTTCCAATCGTTGATTATAATGCGTTTGCGGGAAAGCTTAACCTTGACTTTCTGCTTATCCTTCCATCCCAACTCTTTCATCATTTCCTTGGAAATAACGACGTAATGACTGCCTCGCCCGGTTTGGGTGATTTTCCGCACGTTTTCGTTGGAATATTTTTTCATAAAATCATAGTGCCGTAGACATCTACGTTCCGGTCTACGTACCCTCATTTTACGCTGAAAATACCGCAAAAGCAAACAAAAAAACCAGCTTTTTTGCTCTTTTTTACTTTACAATAATTGAGTACTTTATTTGGCTATAAGTTCAATGCTCTGAATCACAACATCTTCCAATGGATGATCCTGCGCGTTGGTTTTTACATTTTCAATCTTGAGCGCGACATCCAGGCCTGTTACCACTTGTCCGAAAACCGTATAGCTTGGAGGTAGAGATGCTTCAGGACTGGCTGTCACAATGAAAAACTGGCTGCCATTAGTATTTGGTCCAGAATTAGCCATTGCCAAAGTTCCTTGCAGATATTTTTCCGTGCCCTTGAGTTCATCTTTAAATTTATAGCCCGGTCCGCCTTGCCCGTCATTGGTCCAGTCATCATCCTTGGAATTGGGATCGCCGCCTTGGATCATAAACCCTTTGATCACCCGGTGAAATTTTGTTTCGTCATAAAATTTTTCCGCGGCGAGCTTCAGAAAATTATTGACCGTGACCGGCGAATCTTCGTTATAGAATTTTATTTTTATTTTTCCAAGATTGGTGTTGAGCACCGCGCCGCTGTATTTTTTCACATAGTCCATATTGTTGACGTTATTAGCCTTATTATTAGTGTCCTCCTTAAGAGTTTCTTTCAATCTTTTATTCTCCGCTTCTTGGGCGTCTTTTATATTTATTTCCGCTTGGTTTTTTATTCCGACCATATTCCTGAGATAGCCACTTTGGTTTTGCGCCGAATCTTGGCTCGGCTCCGGTTTGTTCGCTGTGGAACAACCACTTAACAATATTATCAGAGTTAAGCACGATAATATTTTTGCTTCTTGCTTCATATGTTTTGTTGTAGTTATTTTGCTTTTAATTTCAAATGTCAAAGCTCAAATTTCAAAGATTTTAATTTTTTGATATTTGGATTTTAGACTTGATTTGACCTTGGGATTTTGGAATTTTGATTTATTTGAATGTTATTTTCCTTTTGTTTTGATCCAGCCACTCAAATTTTATCCAAAGTGCTCCGCGCGGAATTATTTTTCTGATCCGGTTCGCCCATTCAATTATAATTATATTATTTTTTTCGGCAACCATCTCCTTCCAGCCTAAGTTTAAAATGTCTCTTGATGTCACCCTATACGCATCGACATGGTAAATGTTTCGAATTTTATATTTCTTAATTTTGGATTTATTTGGAAATTGGGATTTGGAAATTGGGATTTCTTTTTGATAATTTTTAATTATCAAAAAGGTTGGGCTGGTGAATGGTCCGGTGACATTTAATCCTTTCAATAATCCTTGCGTAAAAGTTGTTTTGCCGGAACCCAAATCGCCGGAAAGACAAATAAGCGCCCCGGGAGTTATTTCCGAAGCTAAAATTTTCCCCAGTTCCTGAGTTTCTTTAAAATTGCTGGTGTTAAAAACTTTTTGCATATAGGTTATTTACTAGACCAAGTATACAAAATTTTTCGGAATAAAAAACAGGCTGTTTTTTCGCCTGATTTTTATGCATTACTTTTAGTAATTTTTTTTGATATCATCCAGTATTCTATTATGAATCTTTTCTTCATGATCAAGATCTGCTCCTTTCTGCGCGATCGCTTGCGCGAATCTTCTGCCTTCATCTCGGATAGCTCTGGCCCTCTCCTCGATTCTCTGATCGCTCATTTGCTCCTGCCTTTGCTCTCGCGCCCAAGCATTGTTTAGCGCCATTTGGTTCGCCTGACTTTCTAATTGTTGCCTTTGCCACATTTCCGCATTTTTGCGCTGTTGCTCTCTGTCAAAATCTCCGCCTACTCCCTGCAGCACTCCAAATTCAACTTCTTTCATCATTTTTTGGAAAAAAGATTTATCTCCGGCTTCGGCATTACTTGTTCCTAAACCGGAAAGAAGGGTTCCGCCTAATATCAAAATTTTCGCATATTTTTTTAGATTTTCCGGCAACTTGGAAAATACGCCCTCTCCGATAGTTTCATTTTCCACTCTCACCTGCTCCGTTACTGCTTCCATCTCTTGATCCAATTCGATTTTTCTTATTGGCTCGGCTTCCTGTCGCATTCGTTTCTGAATCTCCTCATCCGATTCCACTTCGATTTCTTTTATAGGTGCTTTTGGCTGTTCTCTGAAATTCATATTTTTAGCTTAGGCTTGTTTATTGGCTAGCTCTTGCAATTTTTCCTTTTCTTCTTGAAAAATTTCTTGCAATAGCTTTTCTCCTTTGGCCTTGTCTTCTTTCAGAATGACAAAGGCTGCTTTTTTCTTCTTATAAGCGTCCGTAAACCATTGAATTTCTTCCGGAAAACTTTCCAGAATAACAACGGCTGATTCAAGAAATTCCGTAGGCGCGGATTCGGCCAGCGCTTCCCACTCTTTTTGGTCATCAGGAGAGAGTTGGCTATCCTGAACAATTTTCAGAATTTTTTGCTTGTTTTCCATTTTTAAATTATACCATATGCCGCGAACAGGTCAAAATATTCTCACAGGGCCCCTTGGAGCCTTGATTGACACACAAAACAATCCTTGCTAGTCTGAAATACTATCTATCTAATCTGAATGTTTTATGAGCCTGGGCCCCAGCGAACAATTTAAGCTTTTTTTGGAAAAATCCCGGGAAGTCCTTATTCTTATCCCGGAAAATCCGACTGGTGACGCGGTCGGATCCGCCTGGGCTTTTTATTTTTTTCTGGAGAAAAAAGGTCTCTTGCCGACCATTGCTTTTTCCAACCATCTTTCCGACAAATATTCTTATCTGCCCAAGCCGGAGCGGATATTAAATGATATTTCCGGAGCCCGCGCCTTTGTCTTGTCCTTTGATACCACCCGCAACAAAATTATTGATCTGAAAACGGAAGTAAAAGAAAATAAATATAACATCTACCTGACTCCGGAAAAGGGGTCTCTCGATCCGAGAGACTTTTCTTTTATCTTGGCTAAGTTCCAGTATGATCTGATTATTGTCATTGATAGTCCCGATTTGGAAAAATTGGGAAAGCTTTATGAAGCTAATCCGGATCTGTTTTTTGAAGTTCCGGTTGTGAATGTTGATTACCGTAGTAATAATGATAATTTCGGACAGATTAATTTAGTTGATGTTACTGCTTCTTCCTGCAGTGAAATTTCCAGTAATCTCCTGGAGCAAAGCGGCCCGGAAATTATGGACAAAACCATCGCTGAGTGCCTTTTGACCGGAATTATCAGCGCCACTGACAGCTTCCAAAAGAAAAATACCACGCCTAAAGCGCTAGCCAAGGCGGCCTACCTTATGGAAAAAGGGGCGGATCAGCAACTGATCGTGCGCTGGCTCTACAAGACCCAGCCGTTGCATATTTTAAAGCTCTGGGGCCGGGCGATGTCCAAATTAAACTGGGATGAAAAATCTAAACTGGTCTGGATGGAATTGACAGTAGAAGATTTTGTCCAAAGCCGGGCCACTCCTCAAGATGTGCCTTTTGTCCTGGATAAGCTTCAGGAAAATTATAGCGATGGAAAGATTTTTATGTCTCTGCATAACACCTCTCCAGAAGACTCTGTCGCTCTTCTCAAAAGCGCGTCCCCGGAAATTTTGGAAAAAATTCACACGCTTTTGGATGGCCAAATAAAACGGAATATTTTGGAAATAACTCTGGCCACCGGCAGTTTGCCCGAAGCCGGAGAACTTTTGTCAAAAAGAATAAGGGAGCTGGGAATTTAAAAAGGGTCAGAAAACATCCTCGCTGCGGCGAGGTTTTTGTTTTTGGAAGAAATTGAGCATTTGTTAATTATCGTAAAATAAATTAAAATAAAAGCGCCCGTTAAAACTAATATCCTATGATAAAAATATTACACAAACGTTCGCTTGTCGGCAAAAAAGTCGCGGCGCAAAAAGAGAAAGAAGCTGAAAAAGCCCTTTCTTTTCTGCGCCACAAATCAGAAGAAGAACAGGCCTCCGCCTTGGCGGCTGAATTAAACTTTTCCTATATTGACACCAACCTGATTCCGATTGGCGATGAAGTGGTGAATCTTATCCCGGAAGAAGATGCCCGAAAATTTAACGTGGCGCTGATCCAAAAAGCAGAAAAAAAAGTTACTATTGTTTCCACCGATCCCAGCGCCCAGAAAACTAAAGATTTTGTGGAAAAATTACAGAAAGAAAACGACTGGGAAATAACTCTTTTTGTGGTTTCCCATTATAACCTAAACAGGGTTTGGGAGAAATACAAAAAAGCTGTTTTTGTTGATATTTTGTCCCAGATGAGCGTCAATTTAACCGGAGAAGATTTACAGAAGTTTGACGAATATCTAAAAGACTTGATAACGCTTAGGGAAAGAATTATAGAGCTCCCTATTACCCAGGTGTTGAGCGTGGTTATGGGCGGAGCCTACAAGATGGGCGCCAGCGACGTGCATATTGAACCGCAAAAAAATGATATCCGAGTCCGTTATCGTATTGACGGAGTTTTGCACGATGTCGTTCTTTTGCCGTTATCTGTCTATAAAAATATTGTTTCCCGGATAAAAATGATGGCGGGTATGAAATTGAATCTGCGCGACATCGCTCAGGATGGTGCGTTTGAAATCAATATTGATGCCAAGAGAATTTCTGTGCGGGTTTCCATCATTCCGGAAAATTATGGGGAAAGCATTGTTATGCGTCTGCTGGATGCGTCACTGACCCAGGTGAGTGTTGAGAGTCTGGGATTACGCGGGCTGGCATATGAAAAAGTGCAGAAACTGATTTCCGCTCCGAACGGAATGCTTCTGACAACCGGACCGACCGGATCAGGTAAAACGACTACACTTTACGCGATCGTCAATAAATTAAACGATCCGGAAACCAAGATAATCACCATTGAAGATCCAATTGAATATGAAATCAAGGGCCTGACACAAACGCAAGTGGAGCCCTCGCGTGGCTATACATTCGCCACCGGACTGCGCTCCATTGTTCGCCAAGATCCGGATATCATTTTGGTCGGTGAAATCAGAGATGAAGAAACTGCCGATATCGCGGTTAATTCTGCTCTCACCGGACATTTGGTTCTTTCGACCATCCACACCAATAGCGCAGTCGCTACCATTCCGCGGCTTTTGGAAATGGGTGTTAAGCCTTCCTTGATTACGCCTTCAATCAACGCTCTGATCGGACAAAGATTGGTCAGAAAATTGTGTGAATGCAAAGAAGAATATGTGCCCGCCGTTGAAGCGGTTGAATCCATCAAGAAGATCCTTTCCATTATTTCACCCAAGGCCAAGCTGGAGATTCCCAAGGAAATAAATAAACTTTTTCGCCCGAAGGGTTGCCTAAAATGCAACAACCTTGGATATAAAGGACGCGTCGGAATATTTGAAGTTTTCACTATTAACGAAGAGATTGAAAAACTGGTGCTTGCCCTGGCCGGCGAATCAGAACTGACTTTCGCCGCGCTGGAGGCCGGTATGGTCACCTTGCTCCAAGACGGTCTTTTGAAAGCGGTCGAGGGTATCACCTCCGTAGATGAAGTTAAGCGGGTTACCGGTGAAGGGGATTTTCTGGAAAGCATCTATGAAAAACTGATGTCCCAAACATTGGGCTTTGGAATTCTGATCAGTCCGGAACATTTTAAAAAAGCCACCGAAGGGACAGCTGACTTCAAAACTTTTCAGAAAATATTGTCTGTTTCCAAAACTGATGACATTAACAAGATAATTTTTGCCGCAGCCGCCATTTTGGGAGTAGGCGACATCCACCTGGAACCGGGAGCCAAGGATGTCAAGGTGCGTTTCCGCATCGATGGGATTCTGCAAACGGTGGCCAATTATCCCTTAAATGAATACCCGAATTTGTTAGGAGAAATCAAGCTTTTAAGTGGCGTCAAAACCGAAGTCCGGGAGGGCGTGGTTGACAGCCGCTTTTCCATTAAATTTGACCCGGAAATTAAGAATGTTAAGGAAAGCTCGGTGGATGTTCGCGTTTCAATAATTTTGGGCGGCTATGGAGAAACGGCCGTTCTGCGCCTTTTGAGTAAGGCCTCCCAAGAACTGGTCTTGGAAAAACTAGGTATCAGAAAACAAAATCTGGAAAAAATTTATAAAGAGATCTCAAAACCGAATGGCGTTATTCTGACCACCGGGCCGACTGGGTCGGGAAAAACTACTACTCTCTACAGCATTATCAATATTCTCAACAAACCGGAAGTCAAAGTTATTACAGTAGAAGACCCGATCGAATATCAAATAGAAGGAATTTTGCAAACTCCGGTTAATGAAAAAGAAGGCTATACTTTTGCCTCGGCACTCCGTTCACTTCTTCGTCAAAATCCGGACATTCTGATGATCGGCGAAATCAGAGACGACGAAACGGCGCAGATTGCCGTGCAAGCCGCTCTCACCGGTCACCTGGTCCTTTCTACCATCCACACCAATAACGCGGCTGGTTCAGTACAAAGACTGATGAATATGGGCGTGTCGCCTTCCGATATCGCTTCCGCCGTAAATGCCTTTTTGGCCCAACGGCTGGTCAGAAAGCTTTGCGACTGCAAGACAAAAATCAGTCCGACTCCGGAAGAAAAAACAAAAATCGATACTATCTTGAAAACCATTTCTCCCAATGCCGGTGTAGTTATTCCAAAAGAATCCATTATCTATAAGGCTCAGGGCTGTGAAAAATGCAACCATATCGGCTACAGGGGCCGAACGACTATTAGCGAAGTGTTTGTCATTGATCGCTCTATTCAGGAGATGATCAGCCGCGCCGCTATGACTTCAGAACTTCATGACAAGGCAGTAGAAAATGGAATGATTACCATGGAACAAGATGGGGTTTTGAAAATTTTAGAAGGAGAGACAACGCTAGAAGAAATTGAAAGAGTGACGGACATTTAAATTTTGCCATAAAAAACGTCCCGCCTAAGCGGGACGTTTTTTTCAATCAATAATCTGCAGGCAAGTCTCAAAACCTAGGGCTTTGAGGAAGAAACAATGTCGAGGCATAATCTAGCCGAAACCAAATTACCCATATCTGGACAAAAAAGTTTCCGGTTTTGAGGACAAAAGATAGAAGCCCCCAAATTGCCTACAGTTTACTGCTAGTCATCCTTGCCCCCGCACCAATTTCGCCTTGTAGTTTTTTTGTCCTTCTTTTTTATGCCTTAAAATCAACGAAAAATTGGTGCGAGGGTAAAATTTTCAAGATGACTGGGTATGGTAGCATAACTTTCATTTTTTGTCAATAAGTGGTATTATGTGTTTAGAAATTCCAAAACCAAATCCCAATGTCAAATAAAATTTTAAGTTTTGGATAATAATTAGGCATCTGGGATTTTTTTGGATATTGAGATTTATAATTTATATGGTTATCATTGCCTCACCTGAAATAGAAGAAACGGACGAATCTGTAGTCCGGAGCCGCCTAAATGGAAAAGAGGACGGCAATTTAGACAACACGCTTCGTCCTCAAAGTTTTGACGAGTATATCGGCCAGGATAAAATCAAGAAGAATTTAGATATTCTTATCCGCGCCGCCAAAAAAAGACAGGAACCGATCGAACATATCTTATTGTATGGTCCGGCGGGCCTCGGAAAAACAACACTCGCCAACATCATTGCCAAAGAAATGGGCGTGAATATCCGAACGACTTCCGGACCGGCCATCGAACGGGTCGGGGATTTCGGGTCAATTCTCACCAATCTCCAGGACGGTGACGTCCTTTTCATCGACGAGATCCATCGACTGAATAAAATAATTGAGGAGGTTCTTTATCCGGCCATGGAGGACTATAAACTGGATATTATCATCGGCAAGGGCCCTTCTGCCCGAACTTTGCAACTGGATTTGCCAAAATTCACGCTCATCGGAGCCACTACCAAATTAGGCGCGCTTTCCAATCCTTTGCGCAACCGCTTCGGCGCCACACATCGACTGGAGTTTTATTCAAAAGAAGAAATCAAAAAAATATTGAAGCGCTCGGCCAAAATTTTGGGCGTGGAAATTGACGAGACCGGATTGGAAAAGATTGCGGCCTGCTCACGCCACACACCGCGGGTCGCCAATCGCTTGCTCAAGCGTGTCCGGGATTTTTCCCAAATTAAGAATCATAAGGCGATTGACAGTGTTGTGGCGAGCGCTGCTTTGGAAATGATTGATGTTGATCCACTGGGACTGGAACCGTCTGATCGTCATTTCCTGAGGACTATCATAGAAAAGTTTGGAGGCGGCCCAGTGGGGCTTACCACTATTGCGGCTGCTATCTCTGAAGAAGTAAAAACTGTCGAGGAGGTATATGAGCCGTATCTTTTGCAAATCGGTTTTTTAGCGCGGACTACCCGCGGCCGGGTAATAACCGAAACGGCTTACGCACATCTGGGAATAAAATATGATAATCAGTCTAAATTAATCTGATTTTTCGCTCTTATGATTTTGCTTCTCTACTTTATCTTTATCGCCGCATATCTGCTGACTTCTTTTTTTATCGTTTACCATTTGTCTACTTATTCCATCGGCCAAGAACTGCGCATAGTGATGCTTTCTCTTTTCATCCTCGTCTCGGCCGGCCTCTTGTTTTCCAATCTGCTGCTTTTCTTCTCCATAGACTGGAGTGTACTTACCTCAGGCTTTTTAGTTTAAACAAATCAAATGAAAGATTTCAAAAAATTTCACTTTGCCGGACAAAAAATCGGGGAAGAAATTATCATGGTAGTCCATCGTCATTGGTTCAATATCCTTGAGCAGATGCTGCTGGTTTTTTTTATGCTTTTCTTTATGTTTTCCGGAGCGATTTATCTGCCAATATTATTTACCGCGCTTCAGAGCTCGCCGCTGAATTATTTTTTCTTTTTCTTGGAAAATGTTTTTGCAATGTTCATTTGGATCTTTTTTTTCCTGATCTGGATTGATTATTATTTTGATGTTTGGATCATTACCAATTTGCGCATTGTTAATATCGAACAAAAAGGGCTTTTTAACAGGTCAGTGAGCGAAATGGATCTTGGAAGGATTCAGGATGTGACCGCGGAAGTCATCGGCATAATTCCAACTTTTTTTAATTACGGCGATGTCTTTATCCAGACAGCAGCTGAGACGGAGCGCTTCCTTTTTCGGCAAGTGCCTGATCCCTATCGCATCAAAGATGTTATTATGCAGCTGCAAAAACAAAGAGTTCATCAAAAAACTGCGGAATTCCGGAAGATGATGGAGGGAGAAAATTTGTAAAAATATTTTAGTTAAGTTAGAGTTCACCCTGTTAAATACTCCGCCAAAGCGGAGTGCTCGCCGGGTGAGCATTTAACAGGGTGAAAAACAAAAACAAAAAATCTCTATGGTTTTTGTTTTTACTCCTGCTTCTGGCGGGATTTTTTGGGTTTGGGGAAGCGGCTTTGGCGGAGGGATCAGATTATTCAGGCATTGAAATAACCGAGGTGATGTATGACTACCCGGGAAGCAATAGCGGCCATTTGTGGATAGAAGTACAAAATGCTAGCAGTAGCAAAATAACTTTGTATTCAACTAACAGCCAAGGCTATTGCCCAGGCAGATGGAGAATAAAAGATTTAAAAATAACTGATTCCAGCAATCATTACATTTGCACCGACATCAACCAAGACGTGGTCTTGGAAAAGAACGGCTATGCGGTAATTGCTGAAGATCCGGAACAATTCAAGAAGGATTATAAGGACTATTCGGACTTAGAAAAAGTAAAGCTTTTAAAATCCTCCATAAATATTTCCGGGAGAGAAGGTGTGCATCCGCTTAAAATTTTTGATGCGCCTTCCGACAATTACATAAGTTCCTTGGATATATTGGAAAGTTGGGGTGCAAAAAATAATGGCAAGAGCTTAGAGATAGATGAGACGAGTAGGGTCTGGCGTGACAGCTATGAGGAGGGTGGTACACCCGGAAAAGAAAATTCCAATCCGAAAGAATATGCAAAAACGGTGAGAATAAATGAAATTTATCCGAAACCGGATAACGCTGTGCTTCAAAACGAATTCGTTGAACTTTATAACGCTGACGATAAAGCGGTGAATTTAAAAAATTGGCGCTTTGAAGATCGAGGCGGAAATGAATGTGATCTCTCAGGAAAAGAAATCGCATCACGCGGATTTCTTGTACTAAAAAAAGATGAAGATGACGAGTGCGACATCGCCTTAAATGATACTCAGGGGGAATCTATCGCACTGTATAACCCTCAAGATGGTACTCCGGTTTCTACCGCTGAATATTCAGGCAGCGCAAAGGAAGGGAAATCCTACAATTTCGCAGATCCTGATTGGAGTTGGAGCCACTTTTTAACACCAGGAAAGGAAAATAGGCTTAACA
>PFVN01000085.1:215-8700 GCA_002790635.1 Candidatus Moranbacteria bacterium CG_4_9_14_3_um_filter_42_9 | reverse complement strand
TAAGCAAGAAAAAAGACAACAAAATATATGCAGATGTCTACGCTGATTTTTCGGCCAAGGGTCATGATGCGGACAAAGATAAATTGAAATTCACCTGGGATTTTGGCGACGGACACAAAAGTTATCTGAAAAAAACCAGACATAAGTTTAAAAAGGCGGGAAAATATAAAGTCACTTTGAAAGTTTCTGACGGATCGGAAGACAAAATTGAAACTTTTAATGTCAAAGTGGAAAAATTTCCTAAGAGCAAAGTGAAAATCGTAAGCGTTTCGCCGAATCCCAAGGGCAAAGATAGCGACTCGGAATTTATCACGCTCCAAAATAAGTCCAAGAAAAAAATCAATCTCAAAAACTGGAGCGTGGCGACCGGGAGCAAAAATTTATACAATCATCCGATTTCTCAAGATGTTTTTATTAAGCCGGGAGAAACTCTAAAACTCACTCGCGATTTTTCCAAGTTCGCCTTGAACAACACCAAGGCCAAAATGGAACTACGTTATCCCAACGGCAAAGTCGCTTCCAAATTAGCTTATGACAAGAAAACCAAAAGCATCGCGGAAGATGAAATTTATACTAAAGAATCCGGTGCTTGGGCCTGGGTCGCGCCGAAAACAGAAATAAAATTAGCTGTGGCGGAAAAACCTATGCCACTTGAGGCTAAGCCTCGACTGGCGGAAGAGCCGCTTGCTCTGGCTGTGTCAGATAAAAACTTCTCCGAAGATGAAAATTTAAGGAAAAATACTTTGGCAAAATTTTCTAAGCCACAGGGAATCGTTCTGGGCGCTGCGACATTTAAGCCGTCCTTTTCCGGAGTTAACCTTGTTCAAAACAAAGGTTCTTCGTTAGAAACAGTTTTTTCTAGTCTGAACTTTTTCGCTAACTATTTTTTAAACAAGATTTTCTTGAAACTCACGCTCTAAAATGCTAAGCTCTAGCTATAAGTCGTTAAGACGATGATCTTGTGTCCGGACACTCCCATTGGGCAGGAATTAAACACCGCAAAGGATTGAATGACGCCACCCGCGCCAAGATTTTTACCAAACACGGAAAGCTAATCACCATCGCCGCGCGCTCCGGCGACGGCAATCCGGACACTAATTTTCAGTTACGGCTGGCGATTGAACGAGCCCGGGCCGAGAACATGCCCAAAGAAAACATTGAGAGATCCATCAAGCGCGGCACAGGAGAGCTGAAAGATGGAGTGGAAATCCAAGAGGTTTTGTATGAAGCTTATGGCCCAGGGCAGATCGCCATGCTCATCAAAGCCGCCACGGACAATAAGAACCGGACGCTTGGCGAACTGAAAACCCTGCTTATGAAAAACGGCGGGAAAATGGTTCCGGCCGGTTCGGTCAGTTATTTATTTAAATTGGTCGGCAATATAAACATCACTGTTGAGAAAGACGATGATATCAGCGACCTGGAGCTTCAGGTCATTGAGGCGGGAGCCGAAGACACAATTTATTCAGACGGAATATTAACTTTATATACTCGACCGGAAGAGTTACAGAAAACCCGCGAAGCTCTAGGAAAAAAAGGCTTGAAAATAGCGGATGCCGGACTGGTTTGGGCGCCTATTCAAAAAACGACTATAGACGCGAGTGATAAGCTTGGTTATGAAAATCTCTTGGAACTTCTCGACGACCAAGACGACGTACAGGAAATATATGACAATTTGTAGCAGAACTACAAATTGCAATTCCTAATTTCTAATCAAATTCAAGTTTCCAAATTGCCAATAACCAAAATTTGGACATTAGACATTGAGCCATTGGATATTTTATTAGGAATTGAAAATTAGGTGAATTAGAAATTTGGAAAGTGTTAAAGAATAACTGAACTTTTTGCAAAGCACATTGCGTAAAACTGACACAAAAAATATAAGAATCCTGGGCGTCGATCCCGGCACTGCCACGACCGGCTGGGCGGTTATTGAGGAAAGGGATTGTCGGTTCAGAGCACTTGCGTATGGTTCGATAAACACTCTGAAAAACAAGTCGGAGTCGCAACGCCTTTATGAAATCCACAAAGACTTATCCGAGATAATAAAAAAATATCACCCGCGAGAGTCCGCCATTGAGAAGATCTTCTTTTTCAAAAACCAAAAGACTGTTATTCCGGTGAGCCAAGCCAGAGGCGCGATTCTCTTGACTTTGGAGCAAAAAGGTGTTACAGTTTTTGGCTACACGCCGCTCCAAGTGAAACAGTCAGTCACCGGATATGGAAGGGCGGAAAAAAAACAAATTCAGCTGATGGCAAAAAGTATTTTAGAATTGAAAACAATCCCCCGGCCGGATGACGCGGCTGATGCCATCGCAGTGGCCGTTTGTCATTTGAACAGCAGGGTTATGCAAAATAAGTGCGCCTAGTTTTTAATCAATAACAATTATGTTTATGGAAAGTGCCAACCCGACAATTAATTTTTTTCTGAACGAAGGGGTTCCTTTCGAAACGGTAATTTTAATCCTGATGCTGCCAATCATCGCCACTTTTATCGCCTTTTTGCGCCAAGTGGTTGGCATTAAGGCTTTTGGAATATACACGCCACTGCTCATTACTTTTGCTTTTTTAGCCACCAACGGGCTTAAATACGGCATTGTGATTTTTCTGGCGGTCATCTTGTCCGGCATGTTGCTACGTTTCATTTTGAAACCGCTGCGGCTCTTGTATCTGCCCCGCGTCGCGATTATGCTTTCCCTGGTGGCGCTGATCGTTCTTTTGATGTTAACGCTGGGAGGAAACTTACGCCGAACTGGACTAGCCTCAGTTTCTATTTTTCCGATTTTGATCATGATCACTCTCGTGGAAAAATTCGTAGCGGTGCAAATTGAAAAGGGGAACAAAACTGCCATTATCTTAGCGCTGGAAACTCTGCTAATTTCCATTGTTGGCTTTTATTTGGCTAGCTGGGAAGCGTTGATAAGAATTATTGTAGCCGAACCGTGGTTGGTGCTTCTGACTTTGCCGATTAATTTTTTCTTGGGCAAGTGGACAGGGCTCCGGCTTAGTGAATATCTGCGCTTTAAAGAAATTTTGAAAAAGCAATAGTTTTATGTTTGATCTTCTCAAAAACAGCACTGGGGTTTTGGGCATGAATGCCAGAAACCTTGATTATATCCGTCCCAACAATTTACTTGAAGCCAAGAAGTTGGCGGATAACAAACTGCTCAGCAAAAAAATTCTCAAGAAAAACGACCTGCCCGTTCCTCAACTTATTGCCAAAATAAAAAGCCGCGATGACTTGGAAAAGTTTGATTGGCAAGCATTGCCAGAAACATTCGCGCTGAAGCCTAATCGGGGTTTTGGCGGTGAGGGAATTTTGATAGTTTACGGAAAAAAGAAGCCTGCCCGCCCGTCTGCTACGATGGCATTTCGGGCAGACAACGGCTTCGCCCTAGGCGATGAAGGCGGGAACCACCAAGACACTTGGATAAAGGCCGATGGTTCGTTGATTACCGTTGCCGATTTAAAAAGCCACATTCAAAATATTCTCGACGGTTCCTTTTCTTTGTCCAACACCCCGGACATCGCTTTTTTCGAGGAAAGACTCCAGCTTCTGAAACTTTTTAAGCCTTATTCTTTCAAGGGCATCCCTGATATCCGAGTCGTTGTTTTCAATAAAGTGCCGGTGATGGCTATGCTTCGCCTGCCCACTAAGGAATCTGGCGGGAAAGCTAATTTGCAGCAAGGCGCGATTGGGGTCGGAATAGATATGGCCTCCGGCATTACCACGACCGCAATTCAAGGGAAAAATAAGTTTGTCGAACAAATTCTCAATACGCGTCTGACTTTAAGTGGCATTAAAATTCCTTATTGGAAAGACATTTTGACCCTGGCGGTGAAATCACAAGAAATATCAAATTTGGGATTTTTGGGAGCAGACATTGCTATCGACAAAGAACGCGGTCCGGTTATTCTGGAACTCAATGCTCGACCAGGACTTTCTATTCAGTTGGCCAACCGCGCCGGACTCAGGGAAAGAATGGAAAGGGTGGCCGGACTCAAAATAAAAACTATTGAGAAAGGGGTGCGGGTCGGTATGGATCTTTTTGGCGGAGAAATTCAAGAAGAATTGGAGGAAATTTCCGGCCGAAAAGTTATCGGGACGGTGGAAAAAGTAAAGCTCGTCGGCAAAGAAGGAAAGGAAATTGAAGTTGAAGCAAAGGTTGATACTGGAGCATATTCATCCTCCATCGATACTGATTTGGCCATAGAACTGGGATTTTCAAGCGTCTTAAATTATTTTTCTTCGCTGGACGTTCCCCGTGATTTTTCTCGAGAAAACGTGAAGATTATCGAAGCTGATTTAAGGAAAAAATATATAGGCACTCACCCCGATTTGGCTGACATTGTTATCGTCTACTCTTCTACTGGAAGCACTATCCGTCCGAAGGTTAACTTGACCTTCGTTTTGGAATCAGTGGCCATAACAACACAGGTTAATATTATTGAAAGGGCGGAGCTTTCTAAAAAAATGATCGTTGGCAAAAAAAATCTAAATAAATTTTTAATTGATGTTAGTAAGAATGAAGGAAAGAATAGCCGAGGCTGAAATAAAGAACTATAAACAGGGAACTCGCACCATCCTGCAAGCGGCTTTTAAAAAAAAGGTTGCTGTTTATAAGTTTTTCGACAAGGAAAGAGTTTTTATTTTGGAAAAGGACGGCCAGCAGGTGTGGCTTCGCGGACCGCGCCTTTCCGTCGCCAATCCCGTTTCTCTTTGGATAATCAAGGACAAGTTTTTGACTAAAAAGGCACTGCGCGACATCAATGTGCCTTGTCCGGAGGGATATCCCGCTAAAACAGTGGCGGAAGCCATCGTCATCGCGAAACAAATCGGCTTTCCAGTGATAATTAAACCGCTTAAGGGTGAGGGTGGCGACTCGGTTTTTTTAAACATTGATTCGGTGGAAAAAATTAAAAAATTTTTTAAAAAAGTACTCCGAACTACTCGGCAAGTCTTGGTGGAAAAACAGGTTTTTGGAAAATACTACCGCATAACCATGGTTGATCATAAGGCGGCTGGCATATTGGAAACAAGCGGCATACGCCTTAGGGGTGATGGCAAGCGCAGCGTCAGAGAATTAATCTGCGCCTATAGCAAGACTTGTACTGAAAATTATAAAATAAATAAAAAAACTAAAGATGTTTTGTCTTTTCAGGGGCTGGCTCTGAGTTCCGTTCCACTCGCTAAATTTTCTTTTATTCTTGGTTTTAGCGGAGCCGAGGGTGGCCGGTGGATAGACCAGACAGATTTTATTGCCCCGGAAAACGCCGCTCTGTTGAAAAAAGTTACAAAAACTCTGGACCTGAAGGTGGTGGGTATTGACTTGATTGCCAAAGATATTTCCTTGCCCATTACAAATCCTTCTTCGCCTGGTTTTATCCTGGAAATAAATGGGGCTCCGGAATTTATGTTTCATTTTAATCCGAGCCATGGCAAACCACGTGACATCGGCAAGGCCATTATAAAGATGCTGTTTAAATAATTTAACTTTCTATGAAAATTTGCATTATCGCGGTTAACAAAGACGATTACGCCCCCAGCCGTTTTTTTGCCGAGGGAGAAAAAAGGGGCCACAACATGTATTTGACCACGTGGTCGGATCTTGTTTTTCAAATGGATAAAAAGGGACTATCTATTGGGGATGGCGTCAGAGAAATTAGCGATTTCGATGTAATTATACCAAGAAGTCCAAATTTTACGCTGCGCGTTCGCAACAAAAAAATCACCGGACGCTTTGGAACATTGCTTCGCCTAATTATTGAATATGCAAACAACAAGCGTATTTTTGTTTTAAACAGCCGTTTTTTCGGCTCTTACCAAAGCTTAGATAAGCTGGCGCAACAGTTTTTTTTGATGCAAAATAAATTACCCGGCCTCGATTCTTATTTTTTTGCTTCACGCGAAGCTCAAAAAAATCAAAAGGTGTTGCGTTTTCCTTTTGTTGCAAAAAATACGAATGGCAGCTTGGGATTGGGCGTTTATAAAATAACAAGCACTGAAGAATTATGGCATTGTATGAAAAAAAGCTATTACAACAAAAACAATCTGCTATTTCAAAAGTATTACAAAATAAAACACGACTACCGGGTCTTGGTTGTCGGCAGTAAGCCCTTGGGGGTGATGATGCGTTCCGCTTCCGGAAAGGAATGGCGGACCAATGTTCACCTGGGTGGCACAGCCGGTCACGCGCCCAAAGCGGAAGAGGCGGCTCTTGCTGTTTTGGCTAAAAAAACCGTCCGAAAGATGCATTTGGATTATGCGGGAATAGATATTCTTAAGGACAGTTCAGTCTTCCGCGTTATAGAGATAAATTCTTTGGCCCAGTTTAAGGGTTTTGAAAAACTTTTCCCTGAAACCAATGTTGCCCGCGAAGTTATAAAACTGGCTGAGAAAGAGGTGCGAAAATTAAAAAAATAACCAGTGAGCTGGAGTTGTAGTTTGTCTGCTCTCTTGCTTATAAAAATTGCTTTTGTTTATATTTGATAAAGAAGTTCGTTCATAGTATACTTGTAACCAACTTTATGAAACACATCTTTGTCGCCTTCAAAGACTTTAGAAACACGACTGGCAAAGCGCGCTGGAAAGCTTTTGGTAAAATATTCGGCGCTTTCATGCTACTCTCTCTGGTTTTAGTGGCAGTAATTTTTATTTATTTTGCTAAAGACTTGCCGAGCCCTGGAAAAGTGAACGCTCGCTTTATAGCGGAATCAACCAAAATTTACGATCGGACTGGCAACCACATTCTCTATGATATCCATGGTGAAGAAAAAAGAACTCTCATCCCCTTTGCAGAAATGCCAGATAGCATGCGCTACGCCACTATAACCTTGGAGGATCAAGCCTTTTATTCGCATTACGGTATAAAATTCAGCTCCATAATTCGTTCGGCCATTAAAGACATTTTACACCGCGGAACCACGCAGGGGGGCTCCACAATTACCCAGCAATTCGTCAAAAATTCAATACTGACAAGAGAAAAAACTTTTACCCGAAAAATTAAGGAAGTTATCCTTTCCATTGAGATGGAACAGAAATTTTCCAAAGACGAAATTCTGGGCATGTATCTTAATGAAATTCCTTATGGATCTAACGCTTACGGAGTTGAGGCGGCAGCCCAAACATTTTTCGGTAAACACGCAAAGGAACTGACACTGGACGAATCTGCCTTGCTAGCCGCCCTGCCGCAAGCGCCAACCTATTATTCGCCTTTTGGCTCTCATCCGGAAAACTTGAAAGCGCGCCAGGAATATGTCCTAAAGCAAATGGCTTCTTTGGGCTATATCACCCAGGAACAAGCCGAGCAGGCGATTCAGATTGATGTTTTAAGCAAAATTTCGCCTTATGCCGAAAATATCTCCGCTCCTCATTTCGTGATGTATATTAAGGAGTATTTAGAGTCAAAATACGGCGAACAAGCCGTGGAACAGGGCGGACTTAAGGTTTATACCACTCTTGATTGGGATAAGCAGCAAATTGCTGAAGCAGCAGTTAAAACTGGAGCGGATTTGAACACAAAAAAATACGGCGCGGAAAATGCGGCGCTAGTCGCCATAGACCCGAAGACCGGCCAAATTTTGGCTATGGTGGGCTCTAAAGATTATTTTGACAAACCTATTGATGGTCAGGTTAATGTTGCCATCCGCGACCGGCAACCAGGATCCTCTTTTAAGCCCTATGTTTATCTGACGGCCTTTAAAAAAGGCTACACCCCCGAAACACTTCTTTGGGACGTAAATACTGATTTTGACTTAGGAACGGGTAAGGATTACAACCCGAAAAATTATGACGGAAAAAACAGAGGCTCCGTTAAAATGAAGGAAGCCCTGGCTATGTCTCTCAATGTTCCGGCGGTTAAGACTCTGTATCTGGCCGGAGTAAATGACTCCATCAATACGGCTAAAAGCTTAGGCATAACCACGCTTAACAATCCGGAGCGTTACGGACTGTCTTTGGTTTTGGGTGGAGGAGAAGTAAAGCTCTTGGATCACACGAGTGCTTTCGGATCTCTGGCCAATAACGGAGTTTTTCACAATAAAACAGCCGTCCTAAAAATACAAGATTCCACGGGGAGTGTTCTGGAAGAATACAAGGATTCGCCAGGAGAGAGGATTGTGGAAAAAAAATACCTCGGCATGTTGGACTATATTCTTTCCACCAACGATCTCCGGGCGCCGGTTTTCGGCAACAATAATCCGTTGAAGTTCGCCGATCGGTCGGTCGCTGCCAAAACCGGCACGACCAACGAGTGGCGCGATGGTTGGACTATGGGATACACCCCTTCCTTGGTTGTGGGTGTTTGGGCTGGAAATAATGACAACTCAGCGATGGTTCAGGGAGCAGACGGCATTTATGTCGCCGCGCCGATTTGGAGAAGTTTTATGGATCAGGTTTTGAAAAATTATAACATCAAACCTTTTCCAAAATATAAGAAAGAGGACACAGGAAAGCCGGTTTTGGACGGCACCCTGAACTCAAAAG
>PFVN01000085.1:0-197 GCA_002790635.1 Candidatus Moranbacteria bacterium CG_4_9_14_3_um_filter_42_9 | reverse complement strand
GTCTGCCCGGCAAAGACGAAGAATATTGTCTCGCCTCCGATGCTTGTCCCGATAACACCTCCACAAAAAAAGAGTTTTTCTCTCCGCATGACATTTTGTATTATGTAAACAAGGACGATCCGCGAGGCGATCCTCCGAAAAAACCCGCAGATGATCCGCAATTCAAAAATTGGGAAAAAGCTGTCAAGGAGTGGGTT
>PFVN01000071.1 GCA_002790635.1 Candidatus Moranbacteria bacterium CG_4_9_14_3_um_filter_42_9 | reverse complement strand
ATATTCACGCCGAAATCTTTTTTACTTGCCATAGACCCCGCGCTGCTTGTTTTTGAACTATTGAAAGAAGATGCGGCATGATCCGTACTATGCTCTTTTTCTTCCGGCTCAGCGGATCGGCTGCCACCCGAAGATGCCTGGGAATGGAATGCCCCGGACTCGCGGGATTCGGAAATATCCTTTAATTTTTTAACCATGAAGCCGGGGACGCCAAAAATCCTGGCAACTTCTTCGGCCTTATCTTCAGTAAGCTTTCCGTCCAATATCATTTTTTGCAGCGCCTTAACAACCTCTTCCCGCGTTATGCCGCCTTCTTGGGCCCGATTCAATAGACTTACAAGTTCCGTACTGGCGCCATATGTAGGTAAGTTAAGTTTTTTTACCATTTCCTTTATGTCCTTAATATCGATGTCGTTGTTCGATACTCTTCTACTGTGTTGAGAGTTAAATAATGTTCCCATTTTATTTGATTACCCCGCCGCCCAAAAGCTCTCCGGACCGGCGGTAAAAAACCGCCGATTGCCCAGGAGAAATGGCCCGTTGAGGTTCTTTAAAAATTATTTTATAGCGTTGGTTGTTGTTTAATTTAATTATACCAGAAACTAAGGGATTGCGATATCGGGTTTTGAGCAGTATTTTGACTCCGTTTTGGGGTTTTCCCGCTATCCAATTGACTTTCTCAACTTCCAACCCCGAGCGATAGAGTGCTGGATCTTTTTCGTTATTCGTCACTACCAGAATATTTTTCTGTAAATCTTTGCCGGCAACATAATATGGCCCGTCACCGCCAATATTGATTCCTCTTCTTTGGCCGATGGTGTACAGCGGCAGACCTTCATGAGTGCCGATAGATTTTCCTTGGGTATTGACAATTTTTCCTTTCTTGAGTTTCAGATTCCGGCGCAAAAAACCTTCCGGATATTTTTCCGGAGTAAAACAAAGGCCTTGTGAATCATCCTTGTTGAAAACCGGCAATTTTCCCTTTTTTGCAATTTTCCTTATTTCTGATTTTTTATAATCTCCGATAGGAAACAGGATGCGCGCGAGTTGCTTTTGGTTGAAATTATATAAAAAATACGACTGGTCCTTCTCACTGTCCTTGCCTTGGAATAATTTATAAATTGTTCTTTCTCCGCTTTTTATTTCGCGCTTCAACGCGTAATGCCCAGACGCGATGAAGTCTGCTTTCATTTCCAACATTTTTTTAAATAACACATTGAATTTGATGTTTTCATTGCAAACCACGCAAGGATTCGGCGTCCGTCCGTGGGCATATTCACGCAAAAAATAGTCCACCACTTCTTTTTTAAATTCTTTTTCAACATTGGCCGTATAGAGGGGGATTTCCAATATCTGACAGACTCTTCTGGCATCTTCTTGCGCTTCCAGAGAACAACATTTATTCTCCACCAAACTGTTCCGCAAAGGTTCTTTCCAAAAATGCATAAATATGCCAATAACCTCGTAGCCTTGTTTTTTGAGAAGCGCGGCTGCCACAGAAGAATCAACTCCGGAGGACATCGCAACGATAACTAGTTTTCGCCTGTTTTTATTCATTCGGAAAATTTTTAATCTACTCGGCTCTTATTTTCTTTAATTAGCTTTCTGACCTCATCTAAATTTATCTGTGACCTCTTTCTCTGGGGCTTGAATTTTTTCGGAGCAATATGAGACATCTGGTTGAGACTCATTGTTTTTTCTCTGGGCACATAAGAAACAACTGTGGAGTAACGATCATCTTTGTTTATTTTTTTAGTTTCATCCTCACGGCTAATGTTCTTTGGAACGGTTTCCGGGTTTTTATTTTGTGACGCCTCATTTCTGGCGCGCGCCATTGCTCTTTGGTAGTCTTTCAAACACTCCTTGCAAAAAGCGGGTCTTTGGGGATCGGGCTTAAAAGGGACAACTATCGGCTGTTCACAGGTAGCACAGATCGTTTCATAACTTTTCCTTTCTTCAAGAATTTTTTCGACAATTTTTTCCGGCGCCAGTGCCACTGACGCTGAAGTTTGGAATTGAGGTTGAGGTTGTGGTTGCGGTTGGATTTTTATTTGGGCCTGAACAGTCGGCACGCTGGGATTTTCCGCTTTTCGGTTTTTTAATCCCATGCCTGCTACCCTCTCATCCTCGATCTCCTTTTTTTCATCTTCTTCGACAGCGATAGTTGATGTCGAAGCAACAGATCTGTTGATAACCATTCCACTCCAGCGCTCTATCTTCTCTTCAATTTCCGCCCGGCTTTTTCCATATCTCTCCCGGGAAATTCTGATGATTTTTTCTTCATTTCCTGCCGTCTCTTCCAGATCCATCGGAGGCAAAGTTGTAGCCGAAAAGGCGTCCCCCGCTATGCCGTCAATCATCAGCTTGAGATAAATGTTATATTTGGTCAGATTGACCAGATCATTGAGCAAAAAAACTGGATCAAATTCTTTCTCCAAAAATTCCGCGTCTTCCGCGCCCACTCGGAAAGCAATTATAGTTCCGACGTTTCCAAAAACCGCGTCTCTCACCGTCGTATTGCTGTCGAAAATTAGCTGGCTGATATATTGATGGGCCAGGGTCAAATTCAAACGATATTTTCTCGCTTCGGATAAAATATTTGCGAAGGATTCCGTCACAAAATTCTGAAATTCGTCAACATGCAGATAAAAATCCTTCCTTTGATCCTCGGAGACGTTTACTCTCTCCATCGCCGCCAATTGGATTTTGGTGACGATCATTCCGCCCAAAAGCCTCATCGCGTCTTCACCAATCCTTCCTTTGGACAAATTGACAATCAAAATTTTCTGGTTATCCATAATGTCGCGCATATCAATGGTAGATTTCGGCTGGCCGACTATATGGCGGATGAGCGAAGAGGAAAGGAATTGTCCAACTTTATTTTGAATCGCTGCTACCGCCTCTTTGCGGAAGCGGTCTTCCCATTTGTCAAACTCATTTATCCAAAAAGATTTTACGACCGGATCTTTGATGGCCGGATAGACTCTCTTTCTAAAGTCTTTGTCAGACATCATCCGGTTGACTCCAAGCATTGTGGATCCGGGGTAATCCAAAAGCGCGAGAATTGTGTTGTTCAAAATGTATTCCATCCGGGCGCTCCAGACATCCGGCCATAATTTTTTGAATACTCCCATCATTCCGGAAGCTACCAAATTTTTTTTGTTTTCCTCTACGGCTTCCAAAATATTAAAAGCGATCGGAAATTCCGAATCGGCCGGATTAAAATAGATAACGTCGTTCACCCGGTGGCTTGGAACAGCCTTTAACATCCTTTCCGCCGATTCTCCATGCGGATCGATAAAACAAACTCCTTCGTTATTCCGAATGTCCTGGATAACCATATTTTCCAAAAGATTGGTTTTGCCCATGCCGGTCTTTCCAATGACATAGACATGGCGGCGGCGATCGTCTCTCTTGATGCCAAAGTTTCTTTCCTGATTTCTGAAATTAGTTTTTGCAAAAAAAGTTATTTGTTGCATATTAAGATTAATTTTCTTTAAATTATTGCACCGGCAAATTGGCCGGGGCAGATCCTTTTTTCGATTCTACTCTGGTGAGAGCCGGCGTTTTTATTCCCATATCGGGAAAGTGCCAGACGGTGGCTAATTCCGAAGTGGAAAAAACAAATTTTTTCCCGGTCATATCCCGCTCTTTATATCTTTTATAAATTCTTCTTTTCCTCATTTGCAGGCGAGCATCAACCGCAACAAAGCTGGCATAGGTTTTGCTCTCGTTGCAAGGCTTGAGACTGTTCAGATTGAGATCATTGAACTGGCGCATCGCACCAAAAAAAGCTGACACGTATGATTTGTCAAAACCTTCTTTCCGACCCAGATATAGCACACGCATTTTTATCTTAAAGGCATTCTTGCCCAAATTATCTTCGACAGCTTTTAATTGATCTTTTTCGCCCGGCGTCAGCCTGAATTCAAGCGGCTGCTCATCTTTTTTTTCCGCTTTGGCGAATTCAACCGGGCTAGACATAGACTTAAATAAATTAGCCAATACATCTAAAATATCCTCCCGGAAACCCCTTTTCCCTTTGCTGACCCTATATGCCAGTTTTTGGACTAGTTTCATTTCGTCCTCTCTCCACTTTTCCGGCAAAGGCCGCGTAACAATCTGTAGCCAGATATTTTGCCCAGGCGGCAAGGTGCCCATTATTTCGACAAAAGCGCCAATCGGATCAATCATCGTCCCGGTAATGGATTCCTCAAATTTGTCATAAGTGCGGATCGGGTAGGGATCTGGCATGACTAATTCCAAATCTGATCCCCATAGATCCCAATTCTTATTGGGAACAACTTTGGGAAAACTGTTGGTATAATCTTCCACCTCCACCACTTGAGCGTCCGGATACTGCGCGTAAACCTGGGCCTCGATCAAGTTCCTGAATTTCGTTTGGGTGCGGATATAAAAATGGACTTCCCCTCCGATTCCCACCAGTTCAAAACTGAAAACATCGGTCAGCGCGCCTTTTAAAAATTCTTCAAATACGTTGAAGGCAACTACTACGCCGACCAGTCCTTGATAAATTGATTCCATGGGTTGGGGCCCCTTTTCCAGGTCCTTCGGCGGGATAATTTCCAGCATCGTCCAGCTAAGCGATTTAAACCAGGTAACTTGCACGAAATCCATCCACAGAAATTTGAATAAATAATAAAAGACCACCGGGAAAATGATCCACCAGAAATGGTAAAACACTTGCCCGAAGGTCTTATAGATTTGAAATGTTTCCTGCAAGATGTTCATTTTTAAAAAATTTTTAATTTCGCCGAAATCGTTGATTTCGCAACAAAATTATGAAATCCGCACTAATTCTAAACAAAAACACCCGGCTTGTCTTCCGCTGTAGCAGACAAGGCCTAATTTTTTCTTACTGAATACAGATTGTTTTGTTTGACAAACAGCTTGTTGTTGCTCAAATTGATCAATACTGTCGCTTTTTTGACCTGCCTGACCCTTGAAACTTCCCGAAAAATTTCCTCTTTGCTTAAAAATTTCCTGTTTTTTTTGAAAATTATTTCCAGCACATCACGGATAGTTCCGGCATAATAGCCCCATTCCTTGAGCGCATATATGCCTCTGCCGATCAGAACAAAGTGGTCGTTTTTTATCAGTTCGTTATGGATTGTTTGGACATGAGCCTTTCTTTTACTTAAGCCGTATTCGTCTATAAGGCTGGCAATTTGCTTGAAATGCAGGGGCTTTTTCTTTTCTTTCAAAATCGCATAGATTCTCTCGCGCGTTCCTTTCGGATTAATTTCGGCCCAGTCTGCCATTCCCCATTTTCCAAATTTATTTTTTTCAATGCCGGAAAAGATTTTCAGATAATTCAGTATCTCCTCTTCCAATAACTCCTGCCTGGACTCCAAGATCAGATCGATGATCTCCTTTTCAGAAAGCAGTTTCTTTTCTTTTTTTAAAATTTCTTGCGCCAACAGAGCGATTTCTTTCACCTTTTCTATCTTCTTTTTGTCCAGCACCCAAGATTCATGGATATTTTCTTCCGCAACCGCGAAAATTTTATCTGAACATTCGCACAAAAAATCCAAGGCATTAGCTTCCCGATAATCACCCGCGCTTAATATTTCAACGATCTCTGACTTTCTGATTATACCACTATTTTCCTCGATTGTAAAAATAATCTCGCTTTCCGCCTTTTTAAAAACCGGGTCATTTCTTTTTACAGAAATTTTCTTTACAACATCAGTGATTATCTGCC
>PFVN01000023.1 GCA_002790635.1 Candidatus Moranbacteria bacterium CG_4_9_14_3_um_filter_42_9 | reverse complement strand
CAAAATGAAGTCCGATGGTCGGTTCGTCCAGGATATAGAGAGTCCTGCCTGTCGATTTTCTGGCCAGCTCCGTGGCCAATTTTATCCTTTGCGCCTCGCCTCCCGAAAGATTGGTGGCACTTTGTCCAAGCCTTAAGTAACCCAATCCAACTTCTTCTAAAGTTCTCAATTTCTCAACAATAAGCGATGATTTTTTGAAAAATCTGAGCGCATAAGAAACACTCATATCCAAAACTTCCGCAATGTTTACCCCTTGATATTCAATGTCTAAAGTTTTCTGGTTATACCGGGTGCCCGAACAAACTTCACATTTGACATACATATCCGGCAACAGATACATTTCTATTTTTTTTGTGCCGTCGCCCTGACAGACTTCGCAGCGGCCGCCTTTCATATTAAAACTGAACCGGCTGGGAACATAGCCTCGGTTCTTAGCTTCCTCGGCCGAAGCAAAGAGATCTCGGATCAATGAAAAAACCCCGGTGTATGTAGCAGCGTTGGAACGCGGAGTTCTCCCGATGGGCGCCTGATTAATATTGATTACCTTATCGATATTGTTCAGTCCCTTGATTTTGTTATGGCGTCCGGGCATTTCCTTGGCTCCGAAAAAATGTTTGCTTAAAGCCTTGGCTAAAATGTCGGAAACTAGCGTGGATTTTCCCGATCCCGAAACACCGGTAATCGTCACAAATTTTCCAAGCGGTATCTCGGCATTGATGTTTTTTAGATTATGTTCGGATGCTCCCAGAATTTCCAGCGATTTCTTGTTCCCTTTCCGATAGCGCTTCTTTTCCACAACTTGCTTTTTTCCGGTGATGTATTGAGCGGTCGAAGTGTTGGCCCTGAGCAAGCTTTTCAAATCTCCTTCAAAAATAATGCGCCCTCCCTCTTCTCCGGCACCCGGACCCATATCGATTATCCAATCGGCCTGCCGAATAATATCCGAATCATGTTCAACAACGATCAGTGAATTTCCTCCCTCTTTTAATGCTTGCATAGTTTTTATGAGCTTTTCCGTATCCCGGTTATGCAGACCGATTGACGGCTCATCCAAAACATACGTGATGCCCATGAGTTCCGACCCGATCTGTGTAGCCAAGCGGATTCTTTGCGCTTCTCCGCCGGAAATTGAATTGGCGCCTCGCGAGAGAGAAAGATATTCCAATCCCACGTTTATGAGAGCATCATTTTTTTGTTTCATCTCCTTCAGAAGAGGCAGTGCGATTTCCTTCTGGACGCTTTTTTCTCCGCTCCGAAGACTCTGTAAAAAATCATCAAAATTTTTCAGATTAAGATTGACAATATCATCGATAGATTTTCCGTTGATTAAAACAGATAAGTACTCTTTCTTGAGCCTTTTGCCAAGGCAAACGGAACAGGTTTTTTCCAAAAGGTATTTCTCCAAGTCGTTTCGCACATAATCAGAAGTGGCCTCCGCATATTTTTTCTTAAGCATCGGAACTACTCCCTCAAAAACGTTCGTTACTTCCTTTACGTTTCCTAGCGCGTCTCGCTGGCGGATAACAACTTCCTTTTCTTCCGGACCATAGAAAATTATACGAAGCGCCTTGGCTGAAATCTTTTTTACCGGCTCATTGATGGAAAAATTGTATTGCTCGCCAAGCGCTCTAAGAATATTCAAATAATTACCATTTCCACCCAGTCTTCCGTTAGATTTGCTCCAGGGCAAGATCGCGCCCTCGGCCAAAGTAAGATTTTTGTTGGGCATAACTAAATCCGCATCAACCTCCCGGATAACGCCAAGCCCCGCACAATGCAGGCAGGCCCCTTCCGGATTATTAAAGGAAAAATGGTGGGGTGTTATTTCGTTCACTCGCGTTTGGCAAATATGACAGAGAAAATCTCTATTATAAAAACGGTCAACGGTGTTGTCTACTGAGATAATCAAAGTTCCCCAACCAATCTTGAGCGCTGTTTCAATGGAGTCCAGGATTCTTTCTCTGTCCGGTTGTTTTTGTTTCAGCATTAGCCGGTCAACTACAATTTCAATGCTGACGCCCACTTTTTCGCCGGCAGCAAGAAGTGCATCCGCGACTAGCATTATTTTTCCGTTAAACCTGACGCGCGCAAAGCCGAGTTGCATTATGCTTCTAAGGATTTCTTTGGAGCTTTTTCCATCCTCTTTAACTTTTGCTAAAACTGATACTTGGGTATTATCCGGCAACGCCAAAATTTCATCCAAAATTTCCTGCCGGCCCTTGCGCAACATCGGTGTTCCACATTTCGGACAATGCGGCACTCCAATTTTGGCAAACAAGATGCGCAGATAATCATAGATCTCCGTCAAAGTTCCGACGGTGGATCGCGAACTCCGGCTCAAGCTCCGCTGATCGATGGAAATGGTCGGACTGAGATTTTCAATCTTGTCCACGTCGGGCTTCGCTCCGACATCCAAAAATTGCCGGGCATAAGAGGACATGCCTTCCAAATATCGCCGATTGCCTTCGGCATAAACAACGTCAAAAGCTAAGGAAGATTTTCCGGATCCGGAAAGGCCTGTGATGACGACCAGCTTGTCGCGGGGGATATCAACGTCGATATTTTTGAGGTTGTTGATTCTCGCACCTTTGATGATAATTTTATCCCGCTTGTTGAAACTTCCCGGCATTTTATTAAAGTCAAGAATAAATCACTAGATATGAATGTTAGAGCATTTTCCGAGATTTGTAAAGGGTTGGCCCGTGAGTTATGCCAACAGGTTATTTTTGCGCAACTTCCTATGATATCTGAGCGCAAACCGATGCGCTTCGTCCATAATCCGCTTAACCAGTTTTTTATCGTTTAAGATATTTTTAATTTCATTTGAAAATTGAGTCATTGAAAATTGATTGTCACCGCCTTGGCGGGATCCCGACATGGCGGGAAAAATTGAAAATTGAAAATTGAGATTTTTGCGTGACTTGCCCTTGGCTACAGCCACTAGAGGCATAGTAAAACCAAGCTCTCTTAATATCTTAGTGCCCATATTGACATGTCCTTTTCCTCCATCCAAAAATATGAGGTCCGGCTGCGGCCAATCGTTTTTAAATCGGCGCAGCAGCACTTCCCGCATCATACCAATATCATCCGCGCCTTGGACAGTTTTTATTTTAAATTTACGATATTGCGATTTATCCGGTTCGCTATTATTAAACACAACCATGCTGCCAGTAGCGTGCTGGCCCGATATATTCGAAATATCATAGGCTTCAATACGAAAAATCTTCTCCAAATCCCCCTTCCCCTTCCTGAGGGGAAGGTTGGGATGGGGTTGTTCATTTGTTATCAACGCAACATCCCTAATGTGCTTCAACGCAAAAACTTTATTTCTTAATTCACCTGCCTTTTCATACTCATATTTTTTAGAAGACGCTTTCATTTCCCTTTCCATCTTTTTCACCAGCTTTTTCTTTTTTCCCTCCAAGATCATTCGAATGCCGCGGATATTTTTTTTATAATCTTCGGCTGTTATCGCTCCGGCATATGGACCGGGACAACTCCCTATTTGAAAATCGAGACAGCCCTTTTCTGTCTGCTGCTTGTTGGAGTGAAATGGAAAAATCTTGCGGATTATCTTCAGTGCGATCTCCATTTGTTTCTTGGAAGTATATGGACCAAATATTTTGCTTATCGATATGTCATTCTGAGCGGAGTACCGCCCCTGGCGGGACGGAGTCGAAGAATCTAATATTTTTTTCTTTAGATCCCTCGACAAACTCGGGATGACATTTTTATATCTAAGGTCAGTTTCTCTGAATGTCATCACCCTCGGAAACTTCTCTTTGGTAATCACAAAATAAGAAAAAGATTTGTCGTCTTTTCCCAGTGCATTATATTTCGGCTGGTATTTTTTGATTAAGTTGGATTCCAAAATCAAAGCTTCCAGCACCGAATCTGTTTCCAGCGTTTTTATATCCACCACCTCATGAATCATCGCCTCAATGGGTCTATTCGTAATTCGTAGATTCGCATCGGTTGGGAATCTAAAATAAGAACTTACTCGCGATTTAAGTTTCGTCGCCTTGCCGATGTAAATAATCTCTCGCTTTTTTCCATAAAAAACATAAACGCCGGGAGTTTGGGGAAATTTTGATATTTTACTTTTCAGTTTTGACATATAGATATATCTCTGTTACTTTCAAATCGTCCCTGTCCGTATGGGTAGGGATAAATACAGCTCTTTTGGGAGGTGACATATGTCACGCTACACAATTACGAACGGCCCGTCAAAGTGGGATCTAATGCGGTTTCTTTTCGATGCCAGTAGATATAGCACCTTGCTTTCATTTAAGATTGCAAGCTGCTATGGAGACCTCGTTCCAATAAAAATTACAGGAATAGATAAAGAAAATGACAGTGGATAATGCTGGTTGTTCAAAGGATGTTATGCCTTTGCAGACAGGCTGGTCTCTGGCTCTTTTTGCACTCGAGACAGGAAAGGATGGATAGAAGTCCAGGATTAACTTTGCAACCTCGGCAGGCCGCTTACTCCTAAGCGGCCTGCCGTTTTTTTATTTCAAAAACTATTCTTAGTATGCAAAACTTAGGCGTAGGCACAAAATTTTCATACAAGTATATTTTCAGATACTAGAGCAGCTTTTTAAAATGCTTTTTAATGACATTACTATGCAAAAGTCTTTCGGCAGTTATTATTTCAATATATTGTTGCACCTCAAATGCTTCGGCTACAAATAAAATTTCGTCTTCGCAATCATATGGATAAATCCAAACGCTTTTTTGCAGTTGTCGTAATCCCAACTCTTTGATTTTACCCCTAAGAGCTTCGCGTGCTTGTTTATATTTGTTCGGAATATCAAATATGATTAT
>PFVN01000010.1 GCA_002790635.1 Candidatus Moranbacteria bacterium CG_4_9_14_3_um_filter_42_9 | reverse complement strand
GTTGTTGATACGACTTAGGGTTTTTGCTTGGACTAATTTGCCATTTAGGCTCACATCCGATGCTTGAGGGTTGGATTTGATATTTATTGATCCACTATGAACAAAAACACCCCGACTTGCATCAAAGCGGTATCCGCGAGCGCGCAAAACTACCAAGGGCGTGGTTATTAAAAATATGACCGTTAATGTCCAGAAAAAAACAGTTCTTTTAAATTTTTCCATAGTTCACTTATAATGTTAGCGTCAAGAAGGCTTCTTGTCCAGCTAACAATCCGCGCTTCAATGGATAATCAGTTAGGTGATTAACCTGAATTTTGCGCAGGTTGACAATAGATACCAGATAATATAAAATGATTGATGTAACTATTCACGAGTATTAATATGTTGGCAATCATCAAAACTGGTGGCAAGCAATACAAAGTTAACGTGGGAGACAAAATCAAAGTAGAAAAATTGGAAGGTAAGGAAGGGAGCGAGGTGTCCTTTAAGGAAGTCTTGTTTGTAGGTTCGGAAAAGGAGATAAAGATAGGTATGCCGCTTGTGAAAGGCGCAAAAGTGGAAGGAAAGATTCTGAAGACCGCCAAAGGAAAGAAAGTTACCGGCATCAAATTCAAGGCCAAGAAAAGATACAAAGTTAAATTTGGCCATCGGCAGACTATGACGGAAGTAGAGATCGTCGCAATAAGCTAAAAAAGAAATTAAATCTTTTTCGTAACAATAGTCCACGGTCGTTATCTATTGTTACGGAAAGTTTAAAATTAATTAGCCTAAAAAGTGTTTAAACAAAAATGGAAACTAAAAAAGCAATAACAATTGGAATTATCGCGTTAATATTTATCGCCACCGCTGCAATGTTCGCGGTCAAAATTGCCAAGAAAAATTCATCCGTCAGCTCTTCTTCGCAAGTTCAGAATACAAAGACAGCCAGTAAGGCGGGGAGCGCCAATGATTCTTCTGTGCAAAGTTCGACTTCAGCCGACCCGGATGTTACAGCTCTTGAATCTGACCTTAATTCCGTAAGTGAGGAGGATTTTGGGGATGCGAGCTTGTCTGATTCGGTAGTTGGGCTGTAAGAATATTTTCAGAAAAATAAAATCCCTTCGGGAGCGAAGTCCCGAAGGGATTTTTTGCGTTGAATGCGTTATTTAGTCAGAGCACGGAGTGTGCAGTTGGATTTCGAGATGTCGGAGTCCGACGGGCACACGGACGATCTTGATCTTCCGTATTCTATTTAAGGGAATAACCTGTTCCACAAACCATTCGTTACGACAGCGCGCTGCTTGCATGTACGCACGTTTCTTAATGACTAAGAAACGGTTGTTCCAATCCAGTTCGATAAGATAGCTTCTTGGGCCTGGAAGCATCGGCCCATTGCGCTCTGCCTGCCAGAAAGATTCGAATCTTCCATGCAAAACTCCGGGAATCCGGATTTCATGGACATGCGTTGCATGCATGAAATGGTGGATTATTCGCACGCATTCCGGAGAATCTTTTTTCTCTACCTTATTGAAGGTGCGGACAAATTCGGCAAGTTCCTTGAGGGTGTATTGCCCGCAGAAAACTTGAGCAGCATATCTTTTTCTGATTGACACATTCCGCCTGGTTTCTTGATCTAATATGACAAAAAAGTTTTCTTTCAAGGTACACACCTCCTTCGTAAAATTTGTTTATTTTACCTTAACTTACAGAAGCTGATTTGGCAAGAAAGAGAAATAGTGATATAATATCACCATATATGATATAAATCCCAATATCAAGATCCCAAATCCTAAATAAATCCTAAATCCAAAAATCAAAAATTTTGATATTTGTGAATTTAGAAATTAGGATTTGTTTAGAAATTAGAAATTAGAAATTTGGAATTTAAAAACTTTATATTTAACTAAATCCTGATGTCCTTGGATAGCACTAAATTATCAAACGATGGCCGCATTATCGCGCATCTCGATATGGACGCATTTTTCGCCGCGATCGAAGAGCGGGACAATCCCAGGCTAAAGGGACGGCCGATCGTGGTCGGCGCGGATCCGATGGAGGGCCATGGCCGAGGCGTGGTGTCAACGGCCAACTACAAAGCCCGGGAATATGGCATCCGGTCGGCTGTGCCGATTTCTAAAGCCTGGGAATTTTCCCAAAAAGCCAAGCGGGAGGGAAAACCGGAAGCTGTTTTTTTAGACGGGCATTATAAAAAATACGGCGAAGTTTCCGGTCGGATTATGGAAATCGTCCGAAAATATTCCAAGACGGTGGAGCAAGCCAGTGTGGATGAAGCCTATTTTGATTTGTCGCCGAGAGCCGAGCTCTCGGAATACCGAGAGCTCGGCTCTCGCCCGGGGGGATTCGATACAGCGAAAGAAATTTGTCGCGAAATTAAGGAAGAAATAAAAGAAAAAGAAAAGTTGACGGCTTCTATCGGAATCGGACCGAATAAATTGATTGCCAAAATCGCCTCTGATATGCAAAAACCGGACGGGCTGACAATAATAAATTCGGATGAAGTAGAGGAATTTTTGGAGCCACTCTCTATCCGAAAAATTCCCGGCATCGGTCCGAAAACCGAACAATTTTTCAACGCGCGGGGAATACGCATCGTCCGAGATTTGAAAAAATATAATCTAGCCGAAATGGAGGAGATGCTGGGGAAATGGGGAGGCGATTTGTATGACAAAATTCGAGGAATTGATGATTCAGAAATTACCGAAGAATATGAAGCCAAATCCATCGGCGAGCAAGAAACTTTTCAGGTTGATACGCTAGATTTTAAATTTATTTTTGAACGGATGGAGTCGTTGTGCCAGGATGTATTTCGTCGGTTCAAAGAAAGCGATTTTAAAAGCTATAAAACAGTGACAATCACCGTTCGCTTTTCCGGCTTTGAAACCAAGAATCGTTCGCATACTTTACCCAAGCCGGCCAATACGCTGAAAATTTTAACCGTAGAATCAACCCGGCTCCTAATGCCCTTTTTTGACTCCCGCGAAAATCCCAAGCGCGAACTCATCCGGCTGGTAGGGGTGAGGGTGGAAAAAATGAAGTAAGAATGCTATAATTTTTATATAAAATTATATAGAACTAAGAAACCCAAATGACTAAACAAATGCCATCCTACGGATGGTCCGCCGTAGGCGGAAAAAAAATAATCCAGAGAACCATAATAATTTTTTCCGTGCTGATGCTGCCGCTAATAACGCTAGCCGAGGGAGTATGTAAAGTTAACGGAAAAGATATTCCGTGCGAAGATGTTTATAAAGCGGCCAAGCCGTTCATTGGAGTCGGTCTTGGAATCTTCGCCGTTTTTGCGGTTATCGGACTTTTGCTGACGATTTTTTGGATCTGGATGATCGTGCACGCGGCGACGAAGAATATCGAAAACAAAGCGCTGTGGATAATTTTGCTCATCATCTTTGGCGTGCTGGCGGCCATCGTTTATTATTTCGCCATCAAGCGGCCTTTTGATAAAAACCAGCCGATCATAACCTCTCCGCCGGCCAGTCCGGGACCGACTCCGGAAGGGACGAAAATAGCATAGTTTGACATGAAAATATGGCAAGAGTATAATTTCTCTATGCAAATCACAAAGTGCGATATTTGTAAAAAGAGAATAGGTAGTAATTCCAATAGCATACACGTAGGCATTGGAAGCATATTTTCTAATCATTTTGAGCTGTGCAGTAGTTGCGGGAAGCCCGTTATTAAATTACTGAAAACTAAAAAACTTTTAAAGGAAGATATGACTTCCAAAAAATAATGGATGAAGATAAGAAAAAGGAAATACGCGAGATTGCCAAGGAAGTCGCGACAGTGGTAAATGAAGATTTAAAAAGCCAATTCAAAATTTTTGGCGAAGGTTTATCTGGCGTAAGGGAAACAGTTAATTTAATAGCCGATGACATGGATCATGTAAAATCGGACATCGTTGACATAAAATCGGAACTAAAAGATATCAGGGGTGATATTAAAGTTATTAAAGGAAATATCGTCGAGATAAATGAAAAGCTCGATAAAAAGGCCGAAAAAGAGGTGGTAGATGGCCACGAAAAACGCCTGGTTAGCCTAGAGGATATGGCTCTGCCAAAGGCAGCTTGACACCTTTTTCAAAATCGGCTAAAATACAGAGGCTTTAAAAAAAGTAATTTTTTACAATAAAAAAGGCAACCAAACATTAACTAAAATCTAGTTTCGGCCCAAGGCCGATCCGCCTAGGGCGGAAAGTTCGGGTGAAGAAAATACAGCAATAAAAGTATTTTAAATATTTTTATCGCTGTGTTTTTTGTTCCCACTTGAAGAGCGAGTGGTATCGCGAAAAGCAAGCACTTTAATAATTGAATATGTTCAGCAACCCCGTAAAATAAAATTTTGCTTTCGCGAAATTTCATCACGGGGTAAAAATAATCGTGAAGAATCAGACTTGGCTTATCGAGATCCCGTCATGCGACGGGACCTGATTTTATAGCCAAATCGAAGATTTGGATAAAATCGTGGTTTTTTGCGATTAGTCCTGCCCGCAATGCTTCGCGTCTATTTTGATTTAAGAAATCTGAATGTTTCGAAAGATTCATACAGAGAGTACTGAATGTAAAGTAGCATAGCGATGCAGGCGGGCCTATCCCGAGTAAAATTGGGAAAGAGCTAAAAATTGAAGTTAAAACCTTCATATAACTAACCCTCCTTCTCCGCTTCGGCGGATTCGGACGGGTAAAAAATCTTGAAAGCAGTCTATGCTTTTAAGTAGATGAGCAGAATCTATTTGGTCCGCCCAAGGCGGACTCAAAAAGATTTGCTAAGCTCATCTTTTTGAGAGTTTGA
>PFVN01000070.1 GCA_002790635.1 Candidatus Moranbacteria bacterium CG_4_9_14_3_um_filter_42_9 | reverse complement strand
CAGGAAGATAAAATTGCTTTGTTTGAATAAAAACAGGAACAGCGCCATGCTTCCGCCCGCCGCCAAAATACCGGTAATTTTTTCGGTTTTGGGAAAATAGCCGATTTTTTTTACTGTTGCGTAAAAACCCATCGCTACAACCAGAAATTCTGTCAGCACGGAAATATAGGCTGATCCCAGATAAGAAAATTTGGGGATGAAGATCAGATTCAAAGAGATGTTGATAACGGCCGCCATCCCCAAGATTAACATTAGCAGTTTTTGCCTGTTGCCGGCGATTAAAACGCTATTGAAAAAATTGCCAAAAAATATCAGAGCTAACGCAAAAACAAGTATGCGCAAAACCACCGTGGCTTCAGCAAAACCGCCGCCGCCAATGACCCGGATTATACCGTCTGAAAGAAAAAAAACACCGATTACCAGCGGAACAACAAGGATTATAAAAACCTTAAAGGTTTTGTTGGAAATTTGTTGAAAAGTTTCTTTGTCGGTAAAAATGTTTTTTGCCATCAGTGGAAAAATGAGCCCAATTATCATCGCCGGAAAAAAAGTGATGTTTTCCAGCACTTTGCTGGCCGCGTTGTAAATGCCCACGTCCGCGCTGTTTTTCATTACGGAAAGCATGATCGTGTCCATCTTGAAATAAGCAAAAGTGATGACTGAGGCTATGCCGATTGGAGCGGAGTCCTTTAAAAACTTTTTCCAATAAGAAAAATCGAATTGAATATGAAAACGCAAATATTTTTTTGACCACAAAAAAACCACCGAAAAACTGACTAGCATGTTGAAAAGCAGCGCGGAAACTATCCATTGAAATCCCAGGTTAAACTTGACTGCTCCGATGACTATGGCTACCTGGAAAATTTTTCCCGCCAGTTCCGCGACCGCCACCTTGTCCATCGCCAAATTTTTTTGAAAAACTCCATTTAGAACTTGATAGCCCGACGAAAAAACAAAAGAAAGCGCCACTACTACTATGCCCGCCTTAACCGCGGGCGGATAGGGGAAAAACAAACCAATTAACGGAGCCGCCAGCACTATCAGCAAGGAGGATGCCAGTCTCATAGCAAAAACATTGCCCATTATTTTTTTTTCGTCCGCCCCGCTTTTGGAAATTTCCCGGGTAGAAATCGAATAGAGCCCTAGGTCGGCTAAAGCAGCAAAAAAAGATAAAAACGCCAGCACGGTGGCGTAATTTCCGAAACCCTCTTTTCCCAGATAGCGGGTGATAAACGCTATGGAAACTAAGGCGAGGGCGGTGGACAGTATCTTGCTTAAACTGCTAATTGCAACATTATAAGCAATTTTCCTGGCGATTATCATATTGATTAGAATGAATTTAGCGGACTGATGATAACTTTCCTTTCCGCTCCTTCTCCGATGCTTTCAGTTTTTATTTGGGGGTTGGCGGACAGTTCCATATGGACGATCCTTCTCTCATAGGGAGACATTGGCCGCAAGGTAATCGCCCTTTTTTCCCGGAGAACTTGCTCTGCTATGTTGTGGGCGAGCTTGCCTAAAGATAAATTTTTTTCCTGCTGATACGAGTTTACGTCCAGAATAAAATTAATCCTTTCCGGCATTTTTTGGCGCACCAAAATCCGGGCAATGTGCTGCAAGGACTGCAGGTTGCCCCCATACTGTCCGATTAAAAAACTGGATTCATCAGTTTTTATATTAAATACGCGAATTTCCCCTTCTGCCTGCGGAGTGTTCATTGTTTCTATTTCGCACTTAAACCCCAGCTTATCAACCAGCTCGCGGATGGTTTTTTGAATTATTGAATTTTCTTGATCTTTGATTTGTTCCATTTATTTAAATTTAACATTTATCCATTTGTTTTCCTTTAGCCAAATAGTGTTGCTGCGCGATCATGAAAACGGTAGACGCCAGCCAATAAAGAGCGAGTCCGGCTGGAAATTTTATACCAATAAACAAAGTTAACAGCGGCCCCAGGTATAGCATCTGCTTGGACATAATTTGGGAAAAGTCCGGTTGCTCATTCTTGGAAACATTTTTTTCCGGCTGACCAGCCATTAACATTTTAGTCTGGATATACTGGGAGAGTGCCGCCGCTACGATCAAAATAATCTGTGGAATGTCTTTCATCGCCAGACTTCCAAGGTTGATCGTAGAAGATAGGTCAATCAGGCTAAAAAACATTTTGTTTATTTGCCCAGGATTGCTGACAAAAGAGTAGAGATCAGCCGCATTGACCATCAGTCCGGCATTTGAAATATTGAATAAAACTCGATAGATGGCAATTAAAAAAACCAGTTGCACAATCATCGGCAGACAGCCGGAAAAAGGATTCGTTTTATTTTCCTTATAAAACTCCATCAGTGCCCGGCTTTGTTTTTCCTTATCGCCCTTGTGTTTTTCCTGCAAAGCCTTGATTTTCGGCTGCAATTCCTGCATTTTCTTTTGCGATTCTATTTGTTTTTTGCTCAGAGGCACCAGTAAAAACTTGATCAGAACCGTAACCAGGATTATAGATACCCCGAAATCCCTCAAAGGAATGCTATCGTAGACAAAAACCAACAGATTGTATAGGGGTTGATAAATAAATAAATTGAAGATAGCTCCCATTTGAAATAATCCCTTCTAGTTTGAATTTTTTGTTAACATTTTTGACTTTTTCAGTGCGTTTTGCACATCTTTAACTAGTTTTGCCTTTCCTATTTTGTCTTTACCGCGATGCCGGACCAAAACTAAGACGTCGGTGCTTTCTTTGATCGCTTCCGTTGCTGGGCGAAAAAATTCACGCAGGATTCTTTTTATTTTATTTCTTTCCGTGGCTTTTTTAGAAACTCCAATTCCAACAACAAAGCCGACACGCACTTGCCCCAAGTTATTTTTTAAAAACTTCAGGACCACATTGCCGGAAAAAAAGGTTTGCCCTAAGCGCAGGATTTTTTGGATATCTTTACTCTTGGATAATCTTTTTTTTACGGGAAACATTTTGCTCTTTTACACAGTTGTTAGTCTTTTACGCCCCTTGTTCCTTCTTCTTTTTAGCACTTTTTTGCCGTTTTGCGTTTGGTTTTTTTTCTTAAATCCGTGCCTTCTCCTTCTTTTTAGGCTCTTAGGCTTGTATGTTTGACTCATTTTTTTGACATTTAGATTACTAATTAGCTTTCTATAACTAATTAAGATTTTATCAATTTAAAAAGGATAAGTCAATTATGGCCTCGTTGGTTAATGCTTTTCGATCATAATTTTATGATTCACAGATTATCAACCTTTTTATCCACTTTTAGCCTAGCCCCGCTCTCTTTTTTTATGCTATACTTTTGGGGTAACAAATTTAAGCAAATTATTGATACGCCCTATGACAAACGAAGAGATTTGGAAGGCAGCTCTCGCTGAAATAGAGCTTTCGATATCCAAGGCTAATTTTATTACATGGTTTAAAAATACCTCCATTTTGTCTAGCAAGGACGGGGTGGTTTCTATTGGGGTGCCGAATGGCTTTGCTAAAGAGTGGTTGGAAAACAAGTATCGTTCTTACATATTACGCGCGCTAAGAAACATTCAGGGCGACATAAAAGAAGTAACCTGTTCCATCTCGGTAAATCCGGAGGGCTTGGTCAAGGAGCGTCTAGTTGATGCCGTTTTAGCGCCAAAAGAGTTTGGAAAAAATAAAGTAGCTCAGGATAAATCGGCCAGAATAAGCCTAGAAAACAACCTGAACCCAAAATATATTTTTGAAAATTTTATCGTAGGAAGTAGTAATGAGTTGGCCAGGGCGGCTTGTTATGCCGTGTCACAAAATCTGGGTAAGGCCTACAATCCTCTTTTTATTTATGGGGGTGTCGGCTTGGGGAAAACCCATCTCTTACAGTCCATTGGCAATGAGGTTTTAAAAAATGATTCAGCTTGCGAGATTAAATATATAACTTCAGAAAGGTTTACTAGCGACCTGGTTGACTCTATTAAGAATCAGCGCGTGAGAGAGTTTAAGGAATATTATGGAAAAATCGATTTGCTTATAATTGATGACATTCAGTTTTTGTCCGGAAAAGAAAAAACCCAAGAAGAATTTTTTCATATTTTCAATTATCTTTCACAATTAAACAAACAGATTGTTTTAAGCAGCGACCGGGCGCCTAAATCGATCCCCACTCTTGAAGAGCGCCTACGCTCTCGTTTTGAGGGCGGTATGATCGCGGACATTTCTAAGCCAGATCTTGAGACAAGGATGGCTATTTTAAAACAAAAAGCTGCGAAAAATGACCTTGAGATAACCGAAGAAGCTCTGCGTTTTATTGCTTTAAACATAACTAATAATATCCGCGAGTTAGAGGGCGCTCTTAATCGTGTTGCTGCTTCGGCACAATTAACGAAAAAATCCTTAACTGTTGATTTTGTGTCCGCCTCCCTGTCGGAACTTATTTCTAGCGGAAAAAGAAAGGGCTTGACCTATAAACACATTTTAAAGGCTGTTTCTGATTTTTTCGACATAACTCTGGAAGAACTTACTGTAAAAGGAAGAAAAAAGGAGGTGGTTCTTCCTCGTCAAATAGCTATGTATCTTATGCGTATTGAGTTGAACTATTCTTATCCGGGGATAGGAGAAAAACTTGGTGGGCGCGACCACACAACCGCCATTCATGCTTATGAGAAGATAAAAAAAGAACTAGAAATAAACGAACAGTTAAAGGAAGATGTGGAGTTGTTAAGAGAGCAGTTGCGTTCTCTGGCTGTATAATTTGTGGATAAGTGGTTCCGTATTTTAAAAATTACTTGTTAATAACCTATTTATTAACCCTGTCTATTTAACTAATAGCTGTGCTTTAAATTTTTATTTAATAATTATACCAAATATCACTTAAAAGGGGTTGGTGTTATACACTAAATATTTATATAAAAAATAGCCTATTTAAAGCTTTTATATAACATATCCACACCCTTCTTGGTTATAGTATTAACAA
>PFVN01000106.1 GCA_002790635.1 Candidatus Moranbacteria bacterium CG_4_9_14_3_um_filter_42_9 | reverse complement strand
TGGATATACCAGTCAGTCACATTTTCCCGGGCCAGGACCGGCTGGATTGCGCCAATAAAAAAGCTGGATATGATCGCAATTGATAGCAAAAAAAATAAATGACTTTTATTTTTCATATAATGTTTAGCGGGTATACAATTAATTCCGGCTAATTATTGGTTTATTCCCTGAACTTGCCTACTCGCTTCGCTTTTTCCAATCCCGGATTATTATCGTTTCCCCGTCCTGAACTACTGTCACTTTTTGGTTTTCCCGCCACTTGAGTTTGCGCACCACCTCCTTGGGGATGTTAACATAGTAATTACTTCGGGGATTTTTCATTATTTTCCTGATTTTTTTATTCATACTGATATTTAAAAAATTTACATACTAGGGATCAGATATTCTCCGGCTTCTTCTTTTGATAATATTATGGAATAAAACTGCCTATTTCCGCCTTCGGAGCTTGTAACCGTCCCTTGCTTGCCCGGACGGATCATTTCCATTGATTGGCGGAATCATATAATCTTTTAAATCTTGTGCGAACTTTAGCCTCTTGCCTTCGCTTTCGAGTACTTTCTTTATTAAATCTTTGTGTTTATTTTTCGAATCATTTAAAAACAAGTTCATCGACAGATAATAATTTACTTCATTTTAATCAGCGATTAACGAAGTCGTCGATTTTTTCGGTAATAATTTTGAAGATTGAGTTATCCATGATTTCATCGAACTTTCCGGCTTTGTAAAAAATATAATAAAAAATAAAGATAATCAGCGCAACAAAAATAAAAACCAGAGCTTTTTTACCAATAGTCAAGTTTTCCACTTTTTCCGCCAGTCCGCTCCAATGATAAATGACCAATAAGAATAGGAAGGAAAAAATCGCGACCAGCATTAATATTGGCGTGAAAACAACTCCTTGGACAGCTTGAATCGGCACGCTTAAAAAATTTTCTAAGTCCATATGCTTATCTTTATTTTACCCTGAAACAAACAAACAAGCAAAAAAACGGGGGTATATCACCTCCTGTCATATTCCGATATGAATTTATTATAATTCTTTCGTTTCCCCACCTTTTCCGACATTGACCAAAACTAAAATCCCAGATGCTCCTACGAAAACATAGACAATCCTCACGATCACCGGCCAGCTGCCAAAAATAACGTCCACCAGATTAAAATTAAAAGCGCCGACCAGTCCCCAGTTGACAGCTCCGACAATGGAAAGTATCAAGGCCGCCCAATCAAGTCCGTTCAATTTTTTCACGCTCGTCACCTCCTTTCAGCATTATTTTTTTCATTATAATTTATTCGGGTTTTTATCACGCAGGTGTTCCGTAGTAATCCTCTCGGCTACCTTTTTTGGCATATTCCCTCACAGATTGGTCAAGCTTTAGAGCCGTCGAATTTATACAATACCTTTTGCCAGCCGGTTTCGGACCGTCTTCAAAAACATGTCCTAAATGAGATTCGCATTGACCGCAGAGCACTTCCGTGCCATGAGGAGAATAAATTCCAATCTCGATATGCCCATCGTTGAATGCTTCGTAAAAGCTCGGCCAGCCAGTTCCAGAATCATATTTATTTTTTGAACTGAATAATTTATTACCACAGGCAGCGCACCGATAAATGCCTTCTTCATCCACCCCTAAATACTCACCTGAAAAAGGGGGCTCCGTTTTTTTGAGCCGCATTATGCGAAATTGCTCCGGAGTCAATTCATCCATCCATTCATCTTCCGATTTTGATATTTTTTTTAGCATAAATTTTTCTTTAGCCCGACCAAAACACAGCCCTCGGCGGCTTTATTAATTATTACCGCGAGCTAAGCAAAAAATTTCACTGGATTGACTAATTGCTCTTCTTCTCTTAAAATAGGCATATGCCAGCAAATAAACCAGAAATTTTGAGACATTCCACGGCCCATGTTATGGCTGCCGCTGTATTGGAAATGTTTCCGGAAACTAAGTTTGGAACCGGACCAGCCATAGAAAACGGCTTTTATTATGATTTTGACCTGCCCCGGACGCTCATTCCAGAAGACCTGCCGCTTTTGGAAGAAAAGATGCGCGCCATTATTAAAGTCGGATATAAATTTGAAGAGGCAAAAATTTCTACTGCGGCCGCTAAAACTGATTTTAAAAAATTAGGCCAGACTTACAAACTGGAGCTCATTGATGATTTGGAAAAAGAAAACGAACAGATCTGCATATATAAAGCCGGACCATTTGTCGATCTTTGCGCAGGTCCGCATGTCGCCTCCACAAAAGATATTAATCCGGAGGCTTTCAAATTAACCAAAATTTCCGGCGCCTATTGGAGAGCGGATGAAAAAAACAAGCAGATGCAGCGGGTTTACGGCGTAGTATTTGAATCAAAAAAAGAATTGAAGGAATATCTGCACATGATGGAAGAAGCAGAAAAGAGAGATCATAAAAAGTTGGGCAGAGAATTGGATTTATTTTCTTTTCATTCGGAAGCGCCTGGATCGGCTTTCTGGCATCCAAAAGGAATGATTATCTGGAACGAACTGGAAAATTTTGGGAAGAGCATCCGCAAAAAGTATGGCGGTTTAGAAATCCAAACGCCTCAACTGGCAAAAAATATCCTTTGGAAAAAATCCGGTCATTGGGATCATTACAAAGACTCGATGTTTTATTTTGATGTTGAAAAAGAAACTTACTGCCTAAAACCGATGGATTGCCCGTTCAATATCAAGATTTACCAAACTAGACAAAGATCCTACAGGGAACTGCCTCTTCGCTACACAGAAATTGGCCGAGTATTGCGTAACGAAAAATCAGGCGAGCTTAACGGTCTTTTTCGAGTGCGCGCGATTACCCAGGATGATGCTCATATTTTTGTGGCAGAAAGACAGATAGAGGAGGAGATCGTCAGCCTATTGAAGATGGTCAAGGAATATTATAAAGTTTTCGAAATAGAGCCAGCATTCTTTCTCTCTACCCGACCGGATGATTTTTTGGGAGAAATTAACACTTGGGACGAGGCGGAAACTGACTTAAAAAACGCCTTGGCGAAAGAAGAAATAAAATATGAGGTAAAAGAAAGAGATGGTGCTTTTTATGGACCAAAAATAGATATAGACATTAAGGATGCTCTGGGCAGAAAATGGCAATTGGCTACTATTCAATTGGATTTTCAACTTCCCCAAAGATTTGAATTAGAATACATTGACTCAGATGGAAGTAGAAAAGCTCCCGTGATAATCCATGCAGCTATTTTTGGATCTCTGGAAAGATTTATAGGCATCATAACCGAACACTACGCCGGTGCTTTTCCTGTCTGGCTATCCCCTATTCAAGCCCTGATTATTCCAATTTCGGAAGAAAAATTCGGAAAATACGCGAAAGAGGTTTTGGAAAAATTAAAAGTTGCTGGCATTCGATCCGAAATAGACGCCATCAATGAATCTCTTGGGAAAAGAATCAGAAACGGCGAGAAGCAAAAAATACCATATATGCTAGTTGTCGGAGAAAAAGAAATGGACGCAAAATCTGTCGCCGTCCGCTATCGCGATAAGGGTGATGAAGGAATGATAAAATTAGAAGATTTTGTTGAAAGGATAAAAAAAGAAATTGCTGATAAGAAATAAATTGCTTTAGAAATGATTGAGGGGGAATCGCGGTTCGCGATTCCCCCTTTTGTTGCTGCTTACAGTGGGCCTCCGCAGCAGCAGCATGTGCATGCAGAAGATTTAACACTCGGCTGAAGAACGGTCAATGGGACCTTCTTCATAACCACCACCTCCTTTCTTATAGTGACATATACTACTCAATATAACGTGACTTATTTCTACTTCACAAGCCAGCATGATGGATCGCGGGCAAAGGGGTCGCCATAAACTGCATTAGCTATTGCTCTGCAGCCGCCACATTCAGAGGCCTTGGAACAAATTCCGCATACATCAACATATTTTTCTCTTTCTCTCATTTTTTTTTAGAAATTCTGAGGTAAACCAGACCTTGAAGAAAGTATCAGTTCGGGCATCACCGATGATAATGGGTAGTCTCCGACAGGGCATAAATTTCCCATCCGCATAAAGCGTTAGGGTTTTATACCCTACAGGGCAAAATCCCTCGCTGCCGACAAGCGCCCAGGTTGGCCTTTGCCCGACTATACTGACTTTGACATCTTTCTGAAACTCAATCATCCATTCAGTAATTCGCTTTGATTCCTCGGGGGAAATTGATTGCTCTTTGGCTCCTGGCCCTATTGGCACTAGGGATGAGAAGTTAATCCTTTTTACTCCAACTTTATCCATTGCAGATATAAAAAAAGGTACGTCATCAATATTTTTTTTCATGATCACATGGTGTACTGAAGCCCTTATTTTATTTTTTATCAAAAGAGAAAGATTGGAAAGACATCTCTCATAAACTCCCTTGCCACGTATTTTATCGTTTGTTGTCTTAGTCCCATCCAGACTTATCTGAATACCAATATCATTGTCTTTAAACAATTTTATGTGTTGATTAGAAAATGGTATGGTTCCATTCGTAAGTATATAGGTGGCGATAAAAACATCCCTGCTCTTTATATACTCAACAAGTTCAGTTAGACGATCAAAGATCATCGGCTCACCGCCAGTTAACGAAATCTCGCCATCCATGCCTAGCTTTTTTATGAACAACACATAGTCATCAACTACTCTTATCATTTGCTCGAATGTTAGCGGACTGACCTTATTTTTATAGTCATAACAATGTTTACACCGTAGATTACATTTATTAAGCAGGTGCCACTGAAGATGGAACTTATCCCGAGAATTATTTTCCTCCGGATAAACTAAAATTCCTTCGTCTAGCATGAATCTGACATTCCTTACACTACTTTCAAGAAATATGCCTTTGTGAAGTTGTTCAATAATTTTACGACATCTTTCATCAACCTCATAGAGATCGCCCGTCTTAACATTAAGAAGATGTTTGCCGAGATCGACAAAATCAGTTGACAAACGATAAGCATTCATAATCGCCCCTCCTATTTTTGAGTTTATGCTTTAATTTCTATAAATTGTCAAGGTTCTGTGGTAATGTCC
>PFVN01000014.1 GCA_002790635.1 Candidatus Moranbacteria bacterium CG_4_9_14_3_um_filter_42_9 | reverse complement strand
GGTCTTTTCAATTCCTTCAAATACCACTATTTCTGGGCCAACAAAATTGAAACTGCCCGTTCTTTTGAAAAAGTTTTGCTGGAAATCTCTTCTTATATAAAGACCATTCCTCCTCAGGAAGAAAAATTCATCGTCACCGGATCGATGCAAAGAATTCCGATCAAAATGCTTAACACGGAAATGAAAAATCTCGCGTTTTTTTACCCGGGACAACTTGATCAGATAGTTCCTCGCGATGCCCGCAATTTTACCATAATTATGACGGAAAAAAACGATGCGATTATCAATAGTTTGAAGGACCGCTTCACTAATTTAAGTCTGGAAGAAAAAAGGGATTCTTTGGGCATAAGTTATTATATTTTAAAATAACAAAATTTATTTTGTCAGCTTGAGCGAAGTCCCGCGTTGGCGGGACGGAGTCGAAGTATCTTAATTACCTGCCTGCCGGCCGGCAGGGATTCCTCGACAAGCTCGGAATGACATTAACGATATGGAAAAGATTTTGAGAAAAAATTATAAAATCATTATTTTCCTAACTTTGGCGTTTATGGCAGTCGTGTCGGTGTTGAACGCCAGAAATGACAGCGCTATTTTTGACGAAACAGCGCATATCGGCGCAGCTTATTCTTATGTCACCCAGCACGAAATTCGCCTTAACCCGGAACATCCACCGCTGATCAAGGATCTCTCTGGGATACCGCTACTGTTTCAAAATTTAAATTTTGAAACATCCCAGCCATTTTGGGACGGAAGCCTGCCAAACAAATGGGATGAAGGCCAGTGGGCCGCCGGACGGCATCTCCTTTACCAGGCCGGCAACAATCCGGATAAAATAATCTTTTGGGCGCGTCTGCCGATTGTCTTGCTTTCGCTCATTTTGGGATTATTTATTTTTAGATGGGCACGGGAAAAAGCCGGCATCCTGGCCGGGTTGCTGGCGCTAGTCTTATACGCTTTTGACCCGAATATTTTGGGACACAACCATTTTGTCACAACCGACCTTGGCATCGCCGCCTTTATGACTTTTTCTTTTTATTATTACCTGCGCTTTATCAAGAAGCCGAACTGGAAAAATATACTGCTCGCCGGTTTTTTTCTGGGCCTTCTGATGCTGGCAAAATTTTCTTTTATAATCGCGCTGCCGATTTTCGCCCTGATAACGATTGTTTATCCTCTAGTTAAGCTCAACCGGCACCAGATTGAAAACGCACCCGGGGTGAAAATGAAAAATTTGGGAGAATATATCGGCAAAGGCGCGCTGGTTTTTCTCGTATCGCTTTTTGTAGTTTGGCTAGTTTACGCCGGCAATACTTTTAATATGCAAAGAAGCACTGTGTCTGAGACAATCGAAGCTAATTTTCCTTTGAAAAACAGCGGCAATATAAAAGAGCTATATACCAACAAAACTCTGCACTGGCTGAATAACAATTCACTGACACGACCCCTCACTGAATTTGGCATTGGCATCGGTTATGTGTTTCGCCGCGTCGCAGGCGGCAACGGCGCCTATTTTATGGGACAAGTTTCAAGTTCGGCCTTCCGCAGCTATTTTCCGATGGTATTTCTGATGAAAGAGCCGCTACCCTCGCTTTTTCTAATGTTGTTTGCCTTGCTCTTCGCCCTGGCTAAATTCACAAAAACCTTTGCCAGTTCATTTGGAAATTTTTTCAAAAATAATTGGCGCAATATCCGCCACTATTTGCGCACGAGTTCGATGGAAAGTTTCCTCTTCTCATTCATTGCGCTCTATTCCTATGTCAGCATCACTGGCAACCTAAATATCGGATTTCGGCACCTGTTTCCCATTTTGCCTTTCATCTATATCCTCACGGCTAAAAATGTGGTTGGGTTTTTAAGAAAAAAGGGCCGCCAGGGTGCCGCCGCTTTCGCGCCGGCCTTGTTTATTTTGCTTGCCCTTTTGACAGTTAAAACCGTATTGGCTTATCCAAGCTATATGTCTTATTTCAATGAAACGGCTGGCGGACCAAAATACGGATATCGCTATGCCACCGACTCCAATGCTGATTGGGGACAAGACCTGAAAAGATTAAAGATATTTTTGGCAGATCATCCGGAAATAGACAAGATTCGGATTGATTATTTCGGTGGCGGAGATATAAAATATTATATCGGTGGAAAATATCTGATATGGTGGGATAGCAAGCGTCCCGTGGAACCAGGCTGGTATGCCATTTCCACCAATTTCCTGATGGGCAGCATCTATGATAAGACAAAAAATGACGAGTCCTCTTACCGCTGGCTCGCCAACAAAAAACCCTTCTCGCAGGTCGGGACTTCAATCTTAATTTATAATATCAGCGGCGAAGATTTAAAAAATATCCGCTGAATACTTGATTTTTTTCCTGCCGCAAGCCCGCGCAGTTGGAATCTGGAATAGACTTTTTTAGTTCCCGGATTGCTGTTCGTTGTTTTTAAATTTATAATAAATTTTGTTATTTGTCCGCAAATCAATATATTCCAAGTCACCTGTTTTTTCTTTGCTGATTTTATCGCTTAGCACTAAATTTAGCATTTCCAACTCCTTGGCAACGCCAATATCCCGGCTGAGATATATCTGCCAGCCATTTTTGGTTTCCACTGTTATATAGCCGGCAGCTGTGCTGGAAGTGGTTATTAGCGGCTGTATTTCCAGATTCAAATCTTTTTTGATCCTTGCCTTGGTATCCAAAATAAAATTGATATAATCAGAATTTAAAACTTCCTCCCCCCCTTCAATTTTCCGGCCGCTAATGTCTTCAAGAATTACCAGTTCATTTTCCGGAATAATTTCCGCTGCAAAATCGGATCTCGGATAGGCAATGCCCTTATCATCAATAACATAATCCTGGCCGAGATTGCGCAGCATCATCCTTGGATTTTTTTCCACCAGCAACAGAAGCAGGCTATCAGGAAATTTTTTCTTGATTTCCAAATTGTCAATCAATTTAAAGCGATTCCCCAGCAAGCGCTTGATCTGTTTTTGGCTGACAAGTAAAATGTTGTTTTTCGGCAAAAAATTAAGATATTTTCCTGACAGCGCCAGATTGATTTCCTCTTTTATCATTTCCGGATCGATCTTCCTCGCGCCTTGGATATCCACCACCGTAATTGCCAGCAATTGCGAAAAAAAGAGAGCGTAGGCGGTAACTCCGATGAAACTGGCAAAAGCCATCCGATAAAAAAAATTTCCGCGACCAGTCGGGCTTTTTTTTCGCGCCAGCCTCCGGGCGGCGCCAACCGGCGAATCGATCATCTTGCCTTTTGTTAGCGTCCACCGATCAGGTTTTTTTCGGTAAAAAAACATTTATTTTAGAAATTTATAAATAAGTTTTCCAGCACTAATTTTATGTTAGCGTTAGTATTCATTATCAGCCGCAAGCTTTCATCTATTTTTTCAATCAGCTTCAAAGACTGGCTTTGGGAAATTTTTGCCAGTTCATCCTTGCCCAAAAGAACTTGGCGAAATATGACCAGCCACAAATTAAGTTTTTTGGCCGCGATATTTCCGTCGGCAGACAACCTGGCTGCCAAAGAAAACCTATCGGAAAAATTTTTTGTAAATAAGCCTCTTAATTCTTCCAGAGATTCTTTCCTAAAATCCATCTCCCTTTTATCCTTAAGGAGTTCCCGCATAAAACCGGGACGCCCCAGCGACCAAAACAATGTTTCCTCTTTATTTTTCGTGCCCAGCGGAATATTTTTTTCCATTTTCGCCGCCGCCACCGTTCCAAATTTTATTTTCTGGCAACGGGATAAGATGGTTGCGAGAATTTTCTTCTCATTCTGGACAACCAAAACCACAACCAGATTTTTATCCGGCTCTTCCAAATTTTTCAATAGAGCGTTTTGGGCTTCTTTAGTCATTCTGTCAGCGTCATCAAAAATCGCAACCTTGTATTTTCCTCCCGCGGTTGAAAGGCCTGCTTGATGTTGAAAATTTCTGACAGCTTCAATCTTAATATCACCTACGCGTATTACCCCTTTTTTCTCCTCGATTTCCGGCTGCACAATAAGCAAGTCCGGCCTTATCACTCCTGCTTGCGACTGAATTCCAGAACTGTCCAGCAGTTTTTCCGCGAAACCCAAAGCAACGGTATATTTTCCCACTCCGACCGGACCGGAAAAAATGTAGGCCTGTGCAACATTTTCTTTATCGATGCTCCGATCAAGCAGCTTTATTATTTTTTCATGGCCAATGATTTTCATAAATTATAAATTCTAATCACCAAAATTATAAATTCAAAACTTTTTGGATTTTGGTCATTTGAATTTTGATATTATTTTGGATTTGGGATTTTGTATTTGGGATTTTAATATATTCTCAATATATCCCCTAAGTTCCTTGATGAACCTTTCCTTCGAAAATTCTCTTGCTCTTGCTTTTATAAGCTCTCTATCATAACTTTTCTCGTTTTCTATGAGTCTTCTCACTCCGTCTACGATTACCTCGGGAATAGCCGCGTCAAAAAACTCGCCGGTCTTTCCCTCAATCACCGTTTCAATGACCCCGCCCTTTCTAACGGCCAGCACGGGTATTCCCGCGGCCATAGCTTCTACTGGCGCGATTCCAAAATCATCTACGCCGGCAAAAATAAAAGCTCTGGCACCGGCATAATACTCCCTTATTTTTTCATCTGGCTGCCAACCTATAATTTTTACATTTTTTTGAGCGATGGAGCGCAAATATTTTTCCTGCTGCCCTTCGCCGATCACAATTAATGGCAACTCTAATTTATTAAACGCTTCAACTATTGCATCTATTTTTTTGTAGGAAGAAAGGCGGGAAACAACAAGGAAATAATCTCGTTCTATTGTTCTATCGCTTTGCTTGTTTAATCGTTGCACTTGTTCTAATTGAACATTTAGAACATTATCAACATTTACCGGCGGGTAAATCACTGCACTTTCTCGTCCATAATATTTTTTTATCCTTTGCTGGGTATACTTTGAATTAGCGATGATATAATCCGGCCGATCCGCAGCCACTTTGTCCCAAACGCGAATGTAATTTTGAAATAATCTAATAAAAAAATTTTCCAATCCACTTTGAAC
>PFVN01000036.1 GCA_002790635.1 Candidatus Moranbacteria bacterium CG_4_9_14_3_um_filter_42_9 | reverse complement strand
TGATTCCTACGAAAAATATCTGGAGGCTCTCAAAAATTGGGAGGTGACTTTGGAATGGTTCCAACCGAGAAAGGAGGACTGGAAAGACAGCTTGCCTTCAGATCTGGGAGAAAACTATGAAGTACTGGCGCCGCGCATGCCCAACAAACAAAACGCCCGATATACGGAATGGAAAACTTGGTTCGAGCGCATGCTGCCTTTCATCCAAGACGGGGTTATTTTGGTTGGCCATTCGCTGGGTGGGATTTTTCTGGCCAAGTATCTGTCAGAGAATAAATTTCCGAAGACCATAGCTGGGCTGTTTCTGGTGGCGGCGCCGCACAATGAGACGGAAGACATTGGCGATTTTGCCTTAAGCAACAAACTAGAGAGTGTGGCTAAGCAATGCAAAAATATTCACTTTTTTCAAAGCAAAGATGACCCGGTCGTGCTTTTCGGCGAAATGGAGAGATATAAAAAAGATCTGCCGGAATCTAAATTGCATATTTTCGAAGACCGGGGACATTTCAAGCAGGAGTATTTCCCGGAGATTGTGCAGGAGATTAAAAAAAGATAATGCAAAATTTGCTGCAAAAAGTTACTGAATTTGTCTCTGAGTCATTTGTCAAGGCCGGAAAAACCCAAAACACCAAACATCTGGAGCGGACGGTTTATTGGTTGAAGCAATTAAAGCCTGCTGCGGATGAGGCGATGCTCATTGCTGCCATGAGCCATGATATTGAAAGAGCCTTCCGGCAAGAGGATATGGAAAAACTGAAAAAAGCGGCTGGCACGCTGGATAAAGAATTTCTTAACCGTCACCAGGAACGGGGCTCTAAGATAATGGCCGAATTTCTGGAAAAATGCGGAGCGGACAAGGAGCTTATTGCTAAAGTCGAAAGATTGATTACGCATCATGAAAAAGGGGGAGATGAAGAGCAGAATTTGCTGAAAGACGCGGACAGCATCAGTTTTTTCGAAAACAATATTCCCACATTTATAACCAACGCCGCCGCGGAAATCGGCAAAGAAGAAGTGAGGAAAAAGTTTGATTGGATGTTTGAAAGGATTGCTTCCCCGGAGGCGAAAGAAATGGTCAAAGAATGGTACGCTAAAGCGGTGGAGGGATTGGGTAATTAAATAAAAGAAAGTTATTCCAAATGAATTTTTTGAGAAAATTTGAGAAGAGCCTCCCGGGTGGCGGGATGCTTTTTTAATTCGGGATCCTTGGCCAAAAGATCCTTGGCTTCCATCTGGGAAAACTTGATGAGTTTCACGTTAGTCAGGTTTTCCATGGCGATGTCAGGGAGTCCCGACTGAATAGTCCCGAAGAATTGTCCCGGACCGCGAAGTTCCAGATCTTTTTGGGCGATCTCGAATCCGTCGTTAGTTTCTTCCAGTGATTGCAATCTTTTTGTAGCGGTCTCACTGCTACTGCCGGTAAATAAATAACAATAGGACTGATGTTCGCCGCGTCCGACACGGCCGCGAAATTGGTGAAGCTGGGACAAACCAAATCTTTCCGCGTCCTCAATGATCATCACGGCGGCATTGGGAATATCTATGCCGACTTCCACGACGGAAGTGGACACCAAAATGTCGTATTTTCCGGATTTAAAATCATTCATAACTTGTTCTTTTGATAATTTTCCGCCCGAGGCGGACCGGCCTTGGGCCGGTAACCGGCCGTGCAGGAGTCCGATGCTAAATTCAGGAAATATATCCGACAGCTTTTTATGTTCAATGGTCGCGGCCTTGATTTCGGTTAAAATTTTTGATTCTTCAATCAATGGAAAGATGACGAAAACTTGCCGGCCGGAGCTTATTTCCGAACGGACAAAATTGTAAATACTTTGGCGGTTTTCCGGCGGAATTACTTGCGTGACTATTTTTTTTCGGTCTTTGGGCATTTCATCCAAGATGGAAATATCGAGACTCCCGGAAAAAGCAATGGCTAAAGTTCTGGGGATAGGCGTGGCAGTCATAGTCAGAAGATGGGGAATGCTTTTTATTCCGTCTTGGATGTCCATAGTTTCCTGCTGGAGCAATGCCCGTTGGGCGACTCCGAAACGGTGCTGTTCGTCGATAATTACCAGCACCAGATTTTTAAATTTCACGTCTTTTTGAATGATGGCGTGCGTGCCGATGAGCAGGTCTATTTCTCCACTGCCTATCATTTTTAGCAACGAAGGGCGGCCTTCTCCCTTATCTCCCAAGAGCTTATAGGAGTTGGTGAGCAGGGCGATTTTCAGGTTATAATTTTTGAATAATTTATTGAAATTTTCAAAATGCTGACGCGCTAAAACCTCCGTCGGCGCCATAATGGCCGCTTGATAGCCGGTATTTATCGCTTGCAAAGCCGCAATAGCCGCGACCACAGTTTTGCCCGATCCGACATCACCATTGAGCAACCGGTTCATCGGCCGTGATTTTTCCAGGTCTTTGAGAATTTCAAAGGAGGCTTTGCGCTGGGCATTGGTTAATTTAAATGGCAAATCTGATACAAATTTTTTGATCAAGTCTTCATCAAATTTTATTCGGACGGAATTATTATTTTCCCACTCTTTTTTTATCTGCAAAGACTTGAGTTGCACTAAAAACATTTCCTGGAAAGCGAATCTTTTTCGTGCCAGTAGATACTGATTAACTGTCGCGGGAAAATGGATATAACGCAAAGCGTTTTCCATGGGAGGTAAATTTAATTTTTCCAATGTTTCCCTGGGAATTGGATCTATCATCAACTTGGACATCGGATGTCCAAGTTGATCCAAAAGCGGTTTGATTTGCCAGCGCAGCCATTTCGAGGTGAGGCCGCGGGTTTCGCGGTAAACGGGCACGAGGCGGCCGGTGTTGGTGGCGTCGCGCGACGCTTTTTCCCAAGCTGGTCCGGTCATCACAAAATATTTGCCTTTCTTTTCCAATTTGCCGGACAATCGTAGTTCCGTTCCTTCCGGCATCAGCTCCTTGAGATATGGCTGGTTGAACCAGGCGGCTTTGAGCGGCAGATTATTTTTGTCCTGAATCACGACTTCTGTGATAGTCAGCCGGCGCCGGAAGATCCGGTTAACTTTGGCTTTAGCAACCCGACCTTCAATCGTCACGACTTGGCCCAGATACTTTTCATCCAGCGCGACGGTTTTGGAGAAATCATCATAGCGGAAAGGGAAATAGAGGAGCAGTTCTTCCACCGTCAAAAGCCCAAGTTTTTCCAAGACCTTGGCATAATTGGGATTTATTTTGGGGATGTTTTGCAGGAGGGTTTTAGGCGTGATTATCATGAATAGAGTATAAAACAGAAAACATGAAATATAAAGCATGGATCACGAAACAAAGAACATGAAACAGTGCAATCTCAGCACCAATTTTTTACATGTCGGTTTATCCACTTTCTTCGGCAGCAAAGAAAGTGGATAGAAAGAAACTGCCGCCCGGGCTCGCGTGTCAGAAAATTACTGTCCTAACTTTCTTCGGCAGCAAAAAAAGTTACAAAAAAACTGCTGCACCGGCTCGTGCTGGGGCAAATTCTTGACACAGACTCGCTAAAATCACTAAACGACAAGCTCCAGAGAGGTGCTGAGTGATTTTTGACGCTCGTCCGCTGGAATTTGCCCACGCACATTCGCTATGTGCGGATTATTTATTTCTACTTACACACATATTTTTAGAAAATAAAAAAGCAGAAACGATGTTCTACTTCTAAGAAAGTGGGTGAGAGGCGGAAGCAGAGCTTCCGCCTCTCCAATAATCTAGTGCTTGCCGGGAAGGGTGCCTCGGCACTGGTTGAGTTTCCTTTGCCGGGCTGCCTCCTTGTCGTCTTCCTGCTGGCAAGGGTAACATTTGTCAACGAATGGGTTTTTAAACAACCGTGCATCCTCGATTCTTGCTCCGCATTCCGGATCTACACAAATGCCGAAGGTTCCGTTTTTCAGCCTTTTCTTGGCGGCAGCAATGTGGCGCAGATTCTCCTTGATCAGAGCGGCCCGGGTTTCTGCAGCGTAGTTTGGCGCATTGCTATCCGCCATGTGATTGCGGGTGGCGCTGCCATCGGCCGGAACAGAGGATAGGAAATTTCTCTCCTCCTTAGCCAGCTCCACGCGCAGCTCCTTTTCGATGTCCTCGAAAATTTCCCGGTAGTTCGATAAATCTCTTGGTCCCGCTGCTTTTTTCAAATCGTGTCCCTCCTTGGACTTAAGAGTTGGCTGCAATTATGTAAATGCGAGAATAAGGGAAGAAATATATATGAAAGAACTTGTAGTTTACTGGTAATTATCCAAAAATACTGAATTCGGATAACATTCACTCTAGCGCAATTTTCCCAAAAAGTCAATAGCTTTCGGTTAAACAAAAAAAATCCTCAAAAGGAATTAATCTGTGCGCTTGGGAGGCCCCACACCAAAGCATAGCTTGGTACGGGATAAAAATCGGACCTTGCTAGTAAAGCGGCGCTTACACGGGACAGTCCACCGATCGCGATTAAAGGATATCTCGCAACCAGGCGCGGCGCTTGCCCCGTATAAATTTGCCCGTTTTGTGCGCTTAGCAGGAATCGGACCTGCGACCTTCTGGTCCGCAACCAGACGCTCTATCCACTGAGCTATAAGCGCGTCGGAGCCTTGCTCCTCCTTAAAACCTTGCGGTTTTAATATTTCCACAACGGAAAAACTCCCGTTTTCCCGACCCCTTTCCCTCTAACATTTTATATCAAAGTAGATTACTATATTCCCAATAATCTTTCAAGCATATCGGCGAAGCTTGGTTTTTGTTTGATTTCTGGAATATATTTAAGCAGCATTTCCCGAATCTTTACCGGATTTTCATTGCCGATAGGAATATGGACAAAAGGCATAAGGTAGCTTTTGGTGTGCAGGCTCAAAAGTTTTTCTTGGGGAGGAGCATAAAAAATCCAAAAAGAATTTATGTTTTCAAATTGATAAATTTCCTTATCGGCGATTACGCCAGTGTTGGTAATGGCAAAATCCAAAATTCGGGGTTTTTTATTCAGATAGATATAGCCGACC
>PFVN01000101.1:5264-7521 GCA_002790635.1 Candidatus Moranbacteria bacterium CG_4_9_14_3_um_filter_42_9 | reverse complement strand
ATTTGGCCTAAGGACGCCTCCACGCTTTGCTGCGTTACCAGGCTGATTGGCACTGGCAAAGCTCCTTCATTGAGTCTTTTCGCTAAAGCTTTAGCGCTGTCAATCGTAAAATTTCCGGAAATTATCGCCTTGCCGTCGGTTATCTCAGCCTGAACGGTCGGAGCACTGATAATTTGGCCGTCCAAAAAAATGGCAATCTGCTTGCCCATATTTTTTTTGGTCAAATCAGCAAAAAGCTTGGTACCCTCGGCATCAAATTGAATCGACACCACCGGTTCAGTCAGGCCTTGATTTTGAAAATCAGTTGTGGAATTGGTTAGGTTTTTTCCGGAAAGTCCTGTTTCCACCCAATTTTGTTTTGGTTCCGGATTAGTCTGTTTAGCGATCAAAATATGCGCGCTTTTGAATTCTTGACTCTCCCCCTCACCGCGAACTCCAATTCTTTTGATAATATGCCAGCCAAATTGTGTTTCAACTAGCTCAGGAAAGATTTCTCCGTCTTTGAGATTTTTGTCAAAAATCACCGTCTCATATTCCGGAACAAAAGAGCCTTTTTTCACAAAATCATATTCCCCACCATTATCTTTGCTGCCCGGATCCTGGCTATTGTCTTTCGCCAGTTGCGCGAAATCCTCCCCCGCCAAAGCTTTTTGCAAAACATCTTGCGCTTTTTGTTTAGCTTGCACATTTAATTTATCCAGAACTTCTTGAGGAATTTGCTGTGATTCATCCGGCGCTCCCTCTTCCTTGAATTCCAAAAATGGAGTTTCCTTTATCAGTTCTTTGGCTTGATTGATGTCTTTTACTCCGGGCAATTCCACCACCAATCTTCTTTCCGAACCGGATTTCGTAGTATAAATGACCGGCTCGGCTACGCCAAAAGCATTCACCCTTCTTTCAATCACATCTTGGACGGCTTGCATCGCGTCATCTATTTTTACGCTGTCTATTTTTCCCGTATCCGCTTTATATTCCAAATGAATGCCGCCTTGCAGATCGAGGCCCAGATTTATTTTGAGAGCGTTCAAGCGCTCATAAACCGCTGGCAAAAATTTTACCGCCCGGGGATATGAAATTAGCCCTACTATTAGAGCTAATATGACAACTGCCGTAAACTTAAATAAAATTTTTCGTCTTAGGTTCATAAATCGATTCTATACTTAAATTTTGTTTTTGGCAACCAATTCCCGGAAATGCCGCGCTTTTTTTAAAATTCTTTTTCCGTCACGAAATGTGATTCTTGCCAACGCGTCATCATACGCGAGCCATTCATAGCCGGCATGTTCCGCTGAAATTCTGACTGCGCTTTCATTTGTTTCTGCCAAATAGTAAACTACTTTTTTAAAAACATTCAAACTTCGTCCGTCTTTTTTTCGACTTTCCTTTTCTTTGTCTTTCGCACAATAAAAATATCTGACTGAACTGCGAAAAGCGGTCGCAATAGCCAGTTGTCCTATGCCGGTTTCTTCCGCAATTTCCCTTTTCATAGCCGCCATTTCACTTTCCCCTTTTTCAATATGCCCCTTGGGGAAATCCCAGTGTCCGCCGATATAGTGCAGCAAAAGATATTTTGTTTCACCATTGCTTTGGCGAAACAAAACCGCCCCGGCCGATTTTTCGAAAGCAATCATAGTTTTTCAACTATTTCTAACTTCTGGTTGATTATTTCCGTATTTTTGCCAAAAACAAATTTTCCTGCGAATTTTTTGCCGTCTAAAAGAAGTGGCAACCAAAATTTGTCGTCCGGCCACATAGTTTCATAGGGTATTTTATCAAACGGGAACCATTCAGGCTTCATTTCTTCTGTTTCTTTTGGTTCGCCTTCAAAATTAACACATTTAAATATATGGACTTCCAAAATTTTAGGATCCCCCTCAAATTCGAAATTGATTATTCCGGCTTTTTCAATTTCCTGAAGCTTTATTCCAGCCTCTTCTGCCGACTCTCTTCTTAGTCCCTCATCAATAGTTTCACCTTCATGTAATTTACCCCCAAACCCATTCCATTTTCCAGCTCCAAATCCCCTTTTCTTCATACCCAAAAGAATCTCGCTATTCCGCTGAATTATACAAAGTGTAAGTATTTTTTTCATTTTTTATATTCTTTTGTACCACTACAGATTGTAGATATATACTACCTGTTGTATATAAAGTCTATTTCTGAGCCGATTATTTCCCATGGCACTTCTTATCCCAGTAGTAGAAGCTTCGCTTCACTACGGGACTGCGAAATGTCACTTACCGTGACACTTCTTGTA
>PFVN01000101.1:0-5231 GCA_002790635.1 Candidatus Moranbacteria bacterium CG_4_9_14_3_um_filter_42_9 | reverse complement strand
TCTGATTTTTCAGAGGCATCCCCGCCTGCATCGCTATGCCAGCCTGCGTCGCTACGCGAAGCGTTGCTGGCGGGCATAGCATTGCGGGCACTAGCGAACTGTTCCACTTCTGCCGGACCGCTGTATTTCAGATTTTGGAGTTTTGATTCCCGCACTCCCGGCTGGACGACATTGATCCGGAAAATCGTATGGACGATGGACGACCGGACATTTTCCATAAGTCCCGAAAACATGCTGAAGGCTTCTCTTTTGTATTCAATGAGCGGGTCTCTCTGGCCATAACCGCGGAGCCCTATCCCTTCGCGTAGATAATCAATTTCATCCAAGTGATTCATCCAGGCCATGTCGATTGTTTGAAGCATGATGGCTTTTTCGATCTGACGCATCTGGTCGGCTCCGATTTCCTGCTCTTTTTTATTGTATGTTTCTTTGGCCAGGCCCAGGAGATATTCCGTGAGGCTCCCAATCTTTTCCACAGAATTTTCCCGCTGGTCGTTCCTGATCTCGTCCATTTTCGTCAAAAAGCTGTCGTCTGCCGGAATGATCCCTTTGAAATTTTCAAAAATTTCCTTCACATTCCATTCACCTTCTTCGCCGACCGCATGAAAAGAGATCATCCTTTCTATTTCTTCCTTAATATCTTCAAACATCTCGTTTTTCACATTATCTTTTTCGAGAAGTATTTTCCTTTTTTTGTATATGACTTCTCTTTGCTTATTCATGACGTCGTCATAATCCAAAACGTGCTTGCGAATGTCAAAGTTGAAGCCTTCGATTTTTTGCTGGGCATTTTCAATGGTCCGGGAAATAATTTTATTCTGGATCGGTTGGTCCTCCGGCAAACCCAGTGAATCCATAATATTCTTAAGCTTGTCTCCGCCAAAGCGCCGCATCAGCTCGTCTTCCAGCGACACGTAAAATTCCGAGGCGCCCGGATCACCTTGCCGTCCGGCGCGCCCGCGCAACTGATTGTCGATGCGGCGCGCTTCGTGCCGCTCCGTGCCGATGATCAAAAGCCCGCCAAGTTCCCTAACGCCTTCTCCAAGTTTAATGTCGGTTCCACGTCCGGCCATGTTCGTTGCAATCGTCACAGCGCCTTTCTGACCGGCCTTGGCCACAATTTGCGCTTCCCGCTCATGGTTTTTGGCATTCAAAACTTCATGCGGAACGCCTGATCTTTGCAAGAGCGCACTTAGATACTCGGACTTTTCAATAGCAATGGTGCCAACAAGTGCCGGCTGACCGGTTTTGTTTATTTCCTTTATTTTTTCCACAATGGCGTTGAATTTTCCATTTTCTGTCTTATAAACCACATCTGCCATGTCTTTCCTGATCAGCGGTTTATTGGTTGGGATTTCCACCACATCAACTTGATAGACTTTAAAAAATTCTTCCGCCGACGTGAGGGCCGTTCCGGTCATACCAGACAGTTTTTTATACATCCTAAAATAATTCTGGAACGTGATGGTCGCGAGCGTCCGCGATTCCTTCTGCACCCTGACGCCCTCTTTGGCTTCAATGGCTTGGTGCAGGCCTTCGGAATATCTTCGGCCGGGCATCAGGCGCCCCGTAAAGTCATCCACGATAATTACCTCACCGTCTTTCACGACATAATCGCGGTCGAGCTTAAAAATGACCTCAGCTTTCAGCGCCTGCTCCAAATGATGGACGTAATTTATTTTTCCAGTTTCATAAATGTTCCCCACTCCGAGCATACTCTCGATCTTGGAAATGCCTTTGTCGGTCAGCGTCACGGCTTTTTGTTTTTCATCTACTTCAAAGTCTTCTCCGACTTTCAGCCGCGGAACGAGTTGGGCGAATTGATTGTAGAGCTTGGCCGATTCGGTATCGGGCGCAGAAATGATGAGCGGCGTTCGGGCTTCATCGATGAGAATTGAATCCACTTCATCCACAATGACAAAATTCGGTTCGCGCTGGACCATCTGTGCCAGACTCTGGACCATGTTGTCGCGCAGATAATCGAATCCGAATTCGTTGTTGGTTCCATAAGTGATGTCCGCCGCATAAGCTTCGCGCCGGCTCACCGGTTTCAGATTCTCCATTTCGACGCTCACTTCATCGGCGTCAAATATTTTCGGTTCATAAATATAGGAAGCATCGTGGATGATGCAAGCCGTGGAAATTCCCAAAAAATTGAAAATCGAACCCATCCAGTTGCAGTCGCGTTTGGCCAGATAATCATTGACAGTCACCAGATGGACGCCTTTTCCGGTCAGAGCGTTGAGATAAATCGGCAAAGTCGAAGTTAAAGTCTTTCCTTCTCCGGTTTTCATCTCCGCAATGCGCCCCTGATGGAGGGCAATACCGCCGAGCATCTGGACATCGAAATGCCTTTCGTTGATTACGCGATCGGCAGCTTCCCGGACCACCGCAAAAGCCTCCGGAAGTAAATCATCCAGACTTTCGCCTCCGCCAGCTGGTGGATTCAATCGTTCCCGAAATTCCTTTGTTTTTCCTTTTAGTTCTTCGTCAGAAAGCTTTCGGATCTGGGGTTCAAAAGAATTTATTTGATCAACAATCGGCTGGAATTTGGCGATTTCCCGCTCATTCGAGCCAAAAAGTTTCTTGAAAAATATCATGAAATTTAAACTTAACAGGCCTTAAAATAAGGCCTTTATATACTACCTGTAGTGTATTTTAGCAAAAAAAAGCTCCTTCGTAAAGAATAAGCTCCCAAAAAGAAAAGCTCGGCTTTAAACCGGGAAAAGCCGAGCTTTAGAAAAATGGTTGTTTTTAGTTGGTAAATTTGAAGGTGGGAATGATTTTTATAAAGTCATCCGGATTGTTTTTTAATAGCTTATTTCCACCTGGAAATTGCTCCCATTCAAAAGATACAAAGAAATCATTGCCATTCACACTAAATTCTGGACTGACGACTATAATATTTTTTCCGGAAGTATCACCCTCATATTTACCTTCGTTGTCATACCAATCATATCTCTTCAACTCAAGACTGTTTGATGTGATATTTGATACGCTTTTACCCTCTGCAAAACTTGGATCAACAGCCCACCGACCATCACTAACTTCACCGCTATTATCAGCCAGAAAGATACGCTTGTCTGGGGAAATTATATTAAAGTGAATCGGTGCATTATCAGAACCAATTTCGTAATCTTCAATTTTTTGAGGGCTTATTCTTCGATTATCCATATTCCAACCAGCAGGATATTGAAACTCAAATCCATATTCATCATTCCGATAAGTTTGCCAATTTGAAGTATCAACAGCGGATTCGCCCGGACAAGCCGCGAATTCGCAATTCGGCCCGCTACGGGAAACATAAGTTCCGTCCGCGCAAAGCTTGGCTTCCATCGTGCAGGCTCGCGGTTCTTTCCTCTCTCCGCTTTGAATAAAATTATTTAATTCCGGAATCGGATTCAGCTGATAATATTTCCAAACAAAAACACCGGCAGTTATGGAAATAATAATTAAGATTACTGTCCCCAGCCAGGTGTTTATTTTTTGGCTCATAATTGTATATTAGTTTTTATTTGGCTCAATTATAGCACAAAAAATCACTTTATAAAAGGATTTTTTAATGCGCCTTCTTTTTTTAAAATCATCACTTTCTTTTTAAGTCCCTGATTATATCCACCGGGTTTTCCATCTGACCTGATTACCCGATGACAGGGAATTTTCGGATCACGGTTTTTATTCAAAATATTTCCGACCGCTCTGTGAGCCTTCGGATTTCCAGCCACCCGTGCGACCTCCCGATAGCTCAAGGTCCTGCCTTTGGAGATTTTAGCAACTGCCTTTAAAACTTTCTGGCCGAAACTATTTTTATCTAGCTTTTTCATCAACTACCAAATTTTCTTTGATTAACCTGCCGCCTTTTCGGATGAGTGTTTTCCGCCGGTCTTTCTGGCTTTTTATCTGATCCCGCAGTTGAAGATCCACCGAATCGATTGAGCCTTCGATGCTTATTGTCGTGTCTTCCGCCCGAAATAATTTATAAGGAGTTTTGACCATCACTTCCACTCGGAATTTTCCTTTTTTGTCCAAATTAATTTCTATGCTCACTTGTGATACTTTCTCTAACAATTTTTCAATGGCGATTATTTTTTTTTCGATATAATCATAGGTCCGGTCGTCGATCGCAACTCCCCGATAAAAATATCTCCGGCTGTTCTCTATTGTCATATGTTTTTTTAATTAATGATTAAAAGCCTACGAACTGAACTTCCTCTTTCAGCTGCACGCCCAATTGCACCCTGACCTTTTGTTTGATGAGACTGGATAAAATCACCACGTCTTCCGCCGTCGCATTACCTGCGTTGAGAATATAATTGGCCTGCATTTCGTTTACAACCGCCCCGCCGACTTTTTTGCCTTTTAGATCAACTTTTTCTATGAGCCACCCGGCCGGTAATTTACTCTCTTTGCTTTTTACACCCTTTTCCGCTTCAAATTCTTTTCTCAGTTGTTCATTTTTCACCACCGGATTGATAAAAAACGATCCGGCACTGGGCGCGCCTTGGGGTAATTTTTTGATTCGCCCGGTAATTATTTCTTGGGATTTTTTCTGAATTTCATCCTTGTTTCCTTTTTGTAGTTTTAATATGGCCGAAACAATTACCAGTTTTGGATTCAGCTTAAACATGCTGTGGCGATAGCGAAAATCACATTCCTCTTTCTGAAAAGTTATCATCTCCATTTTTTCCGTATCCAGAACTTTTACTGACTCTATGGCATCCTTTATCTCTCCCCCATACGCACCCGCGTTGCCCCGGACTGCGCCCCCGAAAGTCCCGGGGATGCCGGTTGCCCATTCCATTCCGGACAAATTATGATCAATGGCGTCTCGGACGACTTTTGCCAAGAACACTCCGGAATCAATCTCCAGTTTTTCCCCGTCTATAGCGACACAGCACATTTTATTTTTTATTACCAGTCCCGCATAACCCTTGTCGCTTACCAGAACATTGCTTCCCCCGCCCAACACAAAAAAATCCAACTTGTTATCCTTGCCAAAACGCAAGGCATCTTCCAGTTCCTCCTGATTTCTCACTTCCACAAAATATTTAGCCGGCCCACCGATGCGGAAAGTTGTATATTTGGCTAAAAGCACCTCTTTTTGAATATCGAGCATGATTTATGGTTATTTTTTATTCTCCTCTTTTCGCGCTTCTTCAAAAAAGAAAACCGCTAAAACTGATACAATCACCACCAGCCAATCTTTCCAGTCAATCGGTGACATATGGAGA
>PFVN01000080.1 GCA_002790635.1 Candidatus Moranbacteria bacterium CG_4_9_14_3_um_filter_42_9 | reverse complement strand
TTGTTGCAACCACTAAGGGGGATGAAAGACATTCTGCCGGAAGAACAGCCTTACTGGGAACAGATCAGACGAGTCACGGAAAGACTAGCCCGCGATTATGGATTTTTGCGCATTGACGTTCCACTTTTGGAATACGCCAATCTTTTTTCCCGCTCTATCGGAGAAGGAACCGACATTGTGGAAAAAGAAATGTATAGTTTTACTACCCGCGGAGGCGATAAAGTGGCGCTCAGGCCGGAGCTCACTGCCGGTATCTGCCGGGCCTATATCCAGCACGGGATGAATGTTTTGCCAAAACCGGTGAAACTTTTTTCCACTGGACCGATTTATCGCTATGAACGTCCGCAGGAAGGCAGATATCGCGAACACTATCAGGTAAATTTTGACGCTTTTGGAGAACTTGATCCGATTTTGGACGCACAAATAATCCAAGTGGCTTGCCGGGTTGTGCAAAATTTAGGAATTAAGGCAATTCAAGTCCAGCTCAATTCCATTGGGTGCTTAGAGTGCCGAAAAGAATATCGCGAATTGCTGACCAATTATCTCGAATCAAAAAAGAACAAGCTTTGCGAAAATTGCAAAAGAAGGTTGGAAGTTAATCCGCTCCGAGTTTTGGATTGCAAGGAAGATAAGTGTTCACAGGTGTCATCGCTGGCACCGCAGTCCATAGATCATCTTTGCACGGAATGCCGAATCCATTTTAAGAGCCTCTTGGAATATCTGGATGAATTGGATCTTCCCTACGCGATAAATCCCCATTTGGTGCGCGGCTTGGATTATTATACAAAAACAGTTTTTGAAATCTGGTCTGGACAAGAGGAGGGAAAGAAGCATTCTCTCGGCGGCGGCGGACGTTATGACAAGCTGGTAAAAACTATCGGTGGAGAAGAAACCCCCGCTATTGGTTTTGGTTTGGGCGTGGAAAGGCTGATTATTGAAATGAAAAGAGTCCAGGCCAAGCCCTACCGGATTGCTAGGCCAAAAATATTTCTGGCACAGATTGGAGATTTGGCCAAAAAAAAGAGCCTGAAGCTATTTGCCGAACTGGAAAAAAACGGCATTTTAACAGCTGAAAGCTTCGGCCGTGGCAGTTTAAAGTCACAATTGCGTTCCGCCGACAGGCTGAAAGTCGAAATAACCTTGATCTTAGGGCAAAAAGAAGCGCTAGACAACACGGTCATAGTCAAGAATATGGTTACCGGAGTTCAGGAAATAGTCCGGATGGACAAATTGGCTGAAATAATAAAAAAGAAACTTAAAGTTGACAATGTGATTGTGTATCATGATAATAATTCTCAAAATCCGAAATCCGAAACCCAAAACAGCAATTGATTTAATAATGTAGAAGGGAGGTTTTTATGATCGAAGTAAAAAAGAAAGACCGAGAAACAAGCGAAAGTTTGATTCGCCGATTCGGCCGCCGTGTCCAGCAGAGCGGAGTTTTAATGCAGGCCAGAAAAATTCGTTTCCGGAAAGATGAAAAAAGCAAAACCGAAATGCGACAAGGAGCAATGTATAAAGTTAAGGTCAAAAAAATCGTTGACCGTTTGAAAAAAATGGGAAAATTCGACGACGAAACTTTCAAAAACGTCAAAAAGAAACTAATTAAATAAATCATACAGCACGCAGCATAAAACATGTAACAGGCTATTTCTAAGATGGGTAGCTCTAAGGTTTGTTTCATGTTGTATGTTTCATGTTTCATGAGTATGAGTCTCAAACAAACAATCCTTTCCGATATGAAAGAAGCTATGAAAGCTGGGGACGCAACCAAGCGGGATACTTTACGCATGCTGGATTCGATGATTAAAAATACAGAAATTGAAAAACTCAAAAAAGAAGAAGGACTCAATGACGAAGAAGTGCAAGCGGTAATCGCGCGTGCTGTGAAACAGCGACGCGACAGCGTGGAGCAGTATAAAGCCGGTGGAAGAGAGGATTTGGCCGAAAAAGAAAGCAAGGAAATTGAAATTCTCTCGGGCTATATGCCGGAGCAGCTTGGCGAAGATAAAATACGTGAAATTGTGAAAGTGGTAATTGCCAAAACCGGCGCCGCCTCCAAAGCGGATATGGGGAAAGTTATGGGTGCTGCCATGGGGAAACTCAAAGGCCAAGCGGATGGAAATGTGGTGAAAAAAATAGTGGAAGAAGAATTAAAATAGCTTTAGCAAAAACAGTCCTGAGCACTCGGGACTGTTTTTTTGCCACGAGGCCTTTTTCAGCATAAGATTAAATTGTTAATTTTAAGCATTTTTTTGGCATAATTCATGAAACTCACTCTCGAAATCAATAATCTCACCAAAAGCCCGATTCAAAAGGCGTTTTTTAAAGCGGTCGCTGAAAAAACTCTGGAAAAGTCCGGCTATAAATTTCTGAATCCGCCGGCTGGCGGAAAAAATATTTCCGTGAGCCTCGCGATTGTCGGCAAGGCGGAAATGAAGAAACTCAACAAAACCTACCGTAAAAAAAATGAATCAACGGATATTTTGTCTTTCGCGGAATATAAAAATATCCAAGAAATAAAAGCAGCTAAAGAGACAGAACTGTTTTTAGGCGAGCTGATTTTGTGCTATGATGATATAAAAGAATACACTCGCAAATATGGCCTGAATTTCCAAAAAGAAACAGGCGCAGTTGTTTCGCACGGCATTTTGCATCTTCTTGGGTTTCGGCATGGCAAGAAGATGTTTGGAATACAAAAAGATTCAAGCATACAGGAACGATAACCGCCTTCAAATCTACAAATCCTTTACGAATTTACAAATATAATTTTAAAACCTTTGTATATTTTTAGTTGATTTGTATATTCGCAGGAGATAAATCTAAACAATCACATTAACGTGGATAGATTACGAAAATTTGCAAGAAGCTTGAAACACGCTCTCAGGGGATTAGCCTATGTTTTGCGCTATGAAAAAAATTTCCAAAACCAGGTGGCGATTGCCATTGTGGTTGTCATAGGCATGTTTTATTTCAACCTAACCCGTGGCGAAAGGGTAATTTTATTTCTGGTCATTATGGAAGTTTTGGTAATGGAGCTTTTAAACACGGTCGTGGAAAGAGTGGTAGATATATTGAAGCCGCGGATCCATCCATATGCCAGACTGATCAAGGATCTGATGGCCAGCACTGTTTTGCTTTCTGCTATTTTGGCCATAACAATCGGCTGGATAATATTTTTACCTCACTTGCGGATCAGATTTTAAAAACACATATCGGCCACCATAATTGCAAAACTTGACATTTCATTATATCATTAGGCAGAAGATAAAATTATAATTTTTTTCAAAAAATGTCTAAAAAGGATATCATTGTTGGCATTGATATAGGTTCGTCTAATGTCAGAACAGTCATCGCTCAGGTTTTTCCCGAGGAGGAGATGCCCCGGATTATCGGCGTGGGAACGGCAGAGTCTTTGGGCATAAGAAAAGGGATCATTGTTGATTTGGAAGAAACCGTGAAAGCTATCAGTGAATCGGTGGAAAAAGCGGAAAAAAATTCCGGCCGGGCCGTAGAAAAAGCGCTCGTCAATCTGGGTGGAAATCATATAACTTCACAGGATTCCAAGGGGGTCATTGCTGTCGGACGGGCGGACGGAGAAGTTACCGAGGACGATATAATGCGCGTGATTAATGCCGCACAGGCCATTTCCATTCCTTCCAACAAAGAGATAATCCATGTAATTCCGAAAAGCTATTCTTTGGATGATCAGAGAGGCATAAAAGATCCGCTGGGAATGAATGGAGTACGCTTGGAGGTAGATGCTATGATAATTGAAGGCTCAACCCCTTTTGTGCGTAACTTGATAAAATGTATTGAGCAGGCCAGAATTAACTTGGATTCTTTCGTTTTATCTCCGCTGGCTGCCGCCAAAGCCACTCTTTCCAAGCGGCAAAAAGAGCTGGGCGTGATTCTCGTTGATATTGGGGGCGGAACGACTTCCCTGGCGGTTTTTGAAGAGAATGATTTATTGCATACGGCCGTGTTGCCTATTGGAGGCGGACACATCACCAATGACATAGCCATCGGGCTTCGAACTTCCATTGATGTGGCGGAAAAAGTTAAATTGGAATATGGGAATGCGCTGCCCAAAGAAATCGGAAAAAAGGAAGATATTGATCTTTCCGTCATTGATGCCAATGAGGAGGGCATAGTTTCGCGTTACCATGTGGCGGAAATAATCGAAGCAAGGCTCGAAGAAATATTTTCGCTGGTAAACAAAGAACTAAAACTAATTGGGCGGGAAAAACTTCTGCCGGCCGGTGTTGTGCTCGTTGGCGGAACATCCAAGTTGCCCGGGGCGGTGGATTTGGCTAAAAGTATTTTATCTTTGCCGGCGCAAACCGGTTTTCCCTTGCCTCTGGGGGGATTGGTGGACAAGGTTGACGATCCTGCCTGTGCCACGGTCGTCGGATTAATTTTGTGGGGGATGGAAAGTGTTTCTTATGGGAAGAAAGGCAACGGTGAAAAAAACTGGCTGGCAAAGGACATCTCAACAAGTGTCGGCAGTTCCATAAGCGGTATGCGGAAATGGATAGAGAAGTTTTTGCCCTAAAAGGCTGGCCGATATAGTTCGGAAGCGCATTCTTTTGACCCGATCTTTTATTATTGAACTGTGTGCTTAGCGGTACAAGATATTTATAATAGGATTTGACAAAAAAGGCGGTATTGTGATAAATTTAACTACTAGAGGGAAGTAGCTATTTCACTTGAGTGGGTAAAAATTCCAACCGGCAGAAGAGGTTTCTTCGCGAAAAAAATAAAACCAAAAACCTAAAACAAAATTTTAAAACTCATTTCCCAAATTTATCGGTCGGTTTTAAATTTTTTATTTTAGGCTTATTTTTTTATAAAACTTTTGTTGAAATCCAGATTGTCTAGTTGAAAAACATTTCATTAACTTAATCAAAAAACACATCTAAATCGTATGGCTGAAATAAAACCACCAGTAGAAACATTCGCGAGGATAAAAGTTGTCGGTGTGGGAGGCTCTGGCGGAAACGCTATTAGCCGAATGATTGAAACCAAACTCAAAGGCGTTGAATTTGTGGCGATCAATACTGATTCACAAGACTTGCATCAAAACAAAGCGCAGGAGAAAGTGCATATTGGAAAAAATCTGACCAAGGGCCTGGGCGCCGGAATGAATCCGGATGTTGGTCGTCAAGCTGCCGAAGAAAACCGGGATGAAATTCAGGAGGTTCTCAAAAGTGCGGATATGGTTTTTGTCACTTG
>PFVN01000011.1 GCA_002790635.1 Candidatus Moranbacteria bacterium CG_4_9_14_3_um_filter_42_9 | reverse complement strand
CAGCTGTAAAAATAATAAAGAGAATATGAAATGCGACTGGAAGCTGGTGTTGGCCGGAAAAAAGGGTTGGCTGGCGAAAGAATATAAACAGATTGCCAAAGATATGGGAATCGGCAAGGATGTCATCTTCACCGGTTATGTTATCGGCGATGACTTGGTGCCACTTTTCAAAAACGCTGATTTTTTTGTCCTGCCTTCGCTCTATGAAGGTTTTGGAACAACAGTGCTCGAGGCGTTTGCTACCGGCACGCCGGCTATCGTTTCCAATGTCTCATCGCTTCCGGAAATTGCGGGGGACGCGGCTCTTTTTGTGAATCCTTTGGATGTTCAAAATATCGCTGATGCTATGACCAAGTTCGCTTACGATGAAAACTTGAAGAATGAATATCGGGGAAAAGGCAAAAAACAATTGGAAAAATTTGATTGGGAAAAATGCGCGCGCGAAACACTGGAGGTTTACAAAAATTTCAAAAGGTAATATAATTTATATATAAAAGCTTAGAGGAAGCCATCACTTCCTAGCTACAAGAAGAAAGCCGAAAGGCCGTAGAACTTGCCGGGTAAGCCCGTAACAGCCGTAATAAGTCCCGTCAGTCGTGACTGACAGGAAAATTAAGGTGGTACCACGGCAAACGTCGTCCTTAAACTAGTTTTAAGGATTTTTTATTTTTGATTCTTATCGAAATTTTTGATTTCGCCAAAAGAATCAATCCCGATAATTCGGGATAAATACAATAATTTATATATGTTCAAAAAAGTCGATCCCAAACAAAGTTTTCCGAAAATGGAAGAAGAAATTCTGAAATTTTGGGAGGCGAATAAAATCTTCGAAAAGTCGGTGGAAAAAAATCCGGAAGATAAACCTTTCATTTTTTATGAAGGTCCGCCAACCGCCAATGGCATGCCGGGACTGCACCATATTTTGGCGCGGGCGTTCAAAGACATCATTCCACGCTATAAAACCATGAAAGGCTATCGCGTGGAACGAAAAGCCGGCTGGGATACGCATGGTTTGCCGGTAGAGATTCAGGTGGAAAAATCTTTGGGACTTCGCAGTAAGCAGGAGATTGAAAACATCGTTCCGGGCAATCCGCGAGAAAGCGTGATTGTTTTTAATAAAAAATGCAAAGAATCGGTTTGGCTCTATAAAGACGCATGGGAAAAAATGACGCGAAGAATGGCTTATTGGGTGGACATGAAAAATCCTTACATAACTTACGAAAATAAATACATCGAATCGGTCTGGTGGGTGGTTGCGCAAATTTTTAAAAGTAAGAATAAAAAAGGCGAGAGCTTGGTTTATAAAGGCCATAAGGTGGTGCCGTATTGCTATCGTTGCGGTACGGCGCTTTCTTCGCATGAAGTGGCGCAAGGATATCAGAAAATAAAAGACAATTCGGTGTACGTGAAGTTCAAGGCTAAGCCGAATCCAGAAAGGGGAATCGACGAAAATACCTTCTTTTTAGTTTGGACGACAACCCCCTGGACTTTGCCGGGAAATGTGGCATTGGCGATTAATAAGAATGTCGCTTATGTAAAAATTCATTTTACGGGGGACTTAACCGTTGCAGAAGGCTCAGATTTTCCGGTAATAAAAAAAGACACTTATTATATTCTTGCAGAAAAAAAACTTGATAATATAGCAATCGGAGCCTATGTAGTAGACAAAAAATTTGAAGGCAGGGAATTAGTGGGTTCAGAATATAATTTTCTATATAAAGTAGAAGATGAAAAAGAAAGAAAAGCACACTATATAATAGCGGGCGATTTTGTTTCCACGGAAGACGGGACGGGGATTGTCCATATCGCCCCTGCTTTCGGAGAAGATGATGCGCAAGTTGGAAGAGAAAATAATTTGCCTACGCTTCTTACGGTAGATCAAGAGGGAAAAATAAATGCCGATGTGCCCGGGAAAGGAATGCTGGTTAAGAAAAAGGATTCCAAGGGAAAATACGCCGTGGACGAGCTGATAATCGAAGATTTGAAAAAGCGCGAGTTGTTTTTCAAAGACGAACTCTATGAACACGATTACCCTTTCTGCTGGCGCTGCGATACGCCACTGATCTATTATGCCAAACCTTCTTGGTTCATCCGGATGAGCGAACTGGCCGAAGATCTCGTCAAAAACAATGAAAACATCAACTGGATTCCGGAAAACATAAAGGAAGGCCGATTCGGCGAATGGCTGAAAGGAGTTAAGGATTGGGCGATTTCCCGGGAACGATATTGGGGCACGCCGCTGCCCATTTGGGAATGCGTAAAGTGTGGTGAGTCGAAAGTAATTGAATCAATAAAAGAATTAGAAGAACTATCAGGCCAAAAACTAGAAGATGCACACAAGCCATACATAGATGACATTAAATTCAAGTGCTCTTGCGGCGAGGAAATGAAGCGCGTGCCGGAAGTTCTGGATGTCTGGTTTGATTCCGGTTCGATGCCGCTGGCGCAATTTTTCTATCCGAACGCGGCAACGGAAGAAGATAGGAAAAAGATAGAAAATGGTAAATTTTTTCCGGCTGATTACATTTCCGAAGCTATCGATCAGACGCGCGGTTGGTTTTATACCTTGCACGCCATTGCCACTCTTCTCCATAAAGATAAAAAAGTCCCGACTGGTTATGCTTTCAAAAATGTGATATGCCTCGCGCATATTCTGGACAAGGATGGTAAAAAAATGAGTAAATCGCGAGGAAATGTTGTTGAGCCGATGGAGGTGATGGATAAATTCGGAGCAGATATGCTCCGCTGGATGCTTTTTACCATCAATCAGCCCGGAATTCCAAAGAGATTTGATATCAAGGGAATGCAGGATATCATGAACCGGGTTTTCCGGATGCTTTGGAATTCTTATTCATTTTTTGTGATGTACGCGAATATAGACAAGTTCAAAATTAAAAGCTCAAAGCTTAAAGTTCAAAACTTATTGGACAAATGGATTTTATCTGAATTGAGTATGCTTATAGCAAAAGTCGGTAGCGGTTTAGAAAATTATGACATATATTCTTCTGCAAAAGAAACAGAGAAGTTCATCGACAATCTTTCTAACTGGTATATCCGGCGCTCTCGTAAAAGATTTTGGAAATCTGAAGATGACGCAGACAAAAAAGAAGCTTACCAGACGCTCCATTATGTTTTGGTGGAACTTTCCAAATTAATGGCGCCGTTTACGCCATTTATCGCGGAAGAAATATACAAAAATCTGACCGGGGAAGAGTCGGTGCATCTGGCTGATTTTCCTGTGGCGAATGAAAAAATGATCGACGAAAAGTTAAATCAGGAAATGGAGCAAGCCCGCATAATAATAACTGAAGCTTTGCAGCTTCGGGCCAAAGCCGGCATAAAAGTCCGACAACCGCTCAATAAATTTTCAATTTTCAATTTTCAATTTTCAAAAGAGCTGGAAGAAATTATAAAAGAAGAGATAAACGTGAAAGAGCTGGGGCTGGACAGAAAAGAAAGAGACGAAATGATCTTGGATACCGAAATTACCGAAGAATTGAAACTTGAAGGCCAAGCCCGCGAGATAATCCGCTTTATTCAGGAGATGCGAAAGGAGGCAGGATACGAGGTTGACAATCGGATTAATGTATGGTATATTGGTCTGTCCGAGGTGTTTGCCAAATTTGGTGGTATAATTAAAAAAGAGGTATTGGCCAACGAATTGAATGAGGGAAATCCTGAAAAATCTGATATTGAAAAAGAGTTTTCTATAGATGGGAAAAGTGTTAAAATTTATATATCGAGACAGATAGTATCTGTCAAGTAATTTAACATAAAGGCAAGCAAATTTTTTGTGGCGCACGAACCCGTTTAATCGAAAGGAGGGCGCGAAGATGTGGTTATTTGTGTTCATCGTGGTTGCGCTGGCTCTGGCGTTGGCATGGTTTAAAAGCAATACCTCCGAGGATTTTGAGGACTGCTCTGTGTGCTGCATCGGAGTAAAAAAGCGTGACCTCGTCTTTGTTAATCTGAAAGGCAGAGGCTGGACGACAGCTTGTCCTCACTGCGTCAATGTTTATGGAGTTGATGAGACGCCTGAGGGCAAGGTTATTTCCACTTCAATTCCCTACTGGAATTTACAGCCGGTCCAGACCAAGGAGTAGGGATGGAATTGTCCACAAAAAAGATCTTGCGACGGGCCTCGGAATGATTCACTCCGAGGCCTTTTTTTATTCTGATGATAATTAATTACGGGCTGACTTTTTATCGAAAATAATATAAACTTGATTTATGGATTTCAAATACAGCGGGATAATATTAAATAAAAAAGACGTTGGCGAAGCGGATCGGATTTACACAATCTTTACTCTGGAAGCGGGTAAAATAAGAGTTTTGGGTAAGGGCGTGCGCCGTCCCAACGCTAAACTGGCGGGACATCTTGAGCCACTGACCTGCGCGGAAATTTTTGTGGCCAAAGGGAAGGGTATGGGTAAAATCACCGGTTCCATCGTAACTGATAATCTTGTCGGTCTGAAGGCTGATTTGGATTCGCTCAGTAACATTTTCTATTCTTTTGGTATTTTAGAAAAAATTATATCCGAGCAGGAGGAGGATAGAGAGGTTTTTTACTTACTCTTGGAGTATCTGCAAAGTGCTGAAAAAATAAGTGTCAAAACAGCGGATAAATGTAAAAAAGACATTTTGATGTTGGGTTTTCTTTTCAAGCTTTTAGCGGAGGCAGGATATTGTTTTGAGGTGGAAAAGTGCGTGCTGTGCGGGAAAAAATTGAAACTGGAAAAAAACTATTTCAGCGCTGCCCGAAGCGGAATTTTATGTGGCAGTTGCGCCAAAGAAGAAGGTGGAAAAATTGTTATTGAAAATGAATCGATAAAATTTATCAGAATATTTTTAAAAAATAAAATCGAAAATCTGGTAAAATTGAGTGCGAATAGAAAAAACATCAATAATCTTAAGATGGTTATGAAAGAATTTTTGGAGTGGATCGTTAAATAGCCGCTAAGTTGATCAAAAGCCTTATCTTTGGTAAAATAGAGTCAAAATAAGCAGATAGATAAAAACAAAAAAATGTCGTTGGCAGATATAAAAAATAAATTATATAAAAAGGACAAAGACAAGGACTTATCCGAACACGACAAAAGCGAATATGACGCCAAAGCGGCTTCTGATGATATGAGCAAGGGAAAATTTTCAGTCGTGGATGCCTGGGAAGAAAAGGAGGCTATATTTGGCAAAGACCAAAAAAAGGCAATCGCCTTCGGTCTGGTTGCGATAATCGGAATTTTTTTGATTGTT
>PFVN01000020.1 GCA_002790635.1 Candidatus Moranbacteria bacterium CG_4_9_14_3_um_filter_42_9 | reverse complement strand
TACTTAAGCCTTTTTACTCCACTTTCACATTTCTCAAGGTTTTTATAAATCAAACTTATCCTTGAGTTATCCACAGCGTAAAGCGAAATTCACGCCTTGCATGACTTTCGTCACGCTGCGCGGCGCTTCAAGGATAGTTCCACCGCCGAAGTCGCGTGATTCGCATCAGCGAATTTTACGCGACCAATTGAAAGAATCGGCCACGGCCTTGGCAATCCGGTAAGTCGTGAAGGAATCATCCATATCCGCAATGAGTTCCATTTTTTCGATATCCGTTGGCTTTGCTTTGTTTTTTTTCAAAAGAGAATCGATGCTGGGCAGCAACTTCTCGGCTAAATTATGCTCTTCAGGAAAGATAATCTGGGCCTGAATGTTTTTTTTATTTTTCAAAAAAATACTGACTAAGTTTTTTTGAATTTTAATCTCGATGTTCATTCGTTTAAGCGGAATAATTATTCTCCTCTGAAGATTTTTTAAATTTTCTGACCACAGAAAAAATCAGGCTGGACAGATATATCAAAACCAGCAGAAAAGAAGAAAAAAGGAAAGCACTGCCCACATAAAAATTTTTCATATCGGTTCCATTCATATAGCCATGAACAACCACAAACAGAAAAACGATCGGATTCAAAAAATGAAGCACTCGCCAAAACTTATGATTTAGATGACTTCTGAGATATGAGGTAACTGTCAAAACTGCCATCATATAGAAGGCCACGATGCCAAGTGCCAGATATTTTGGCTCCACCAGCGTTGTTTGCGACACAAAAGGCAGAAATACATCTTTTAAGTGGAAGCCCAGCTTGGGATCAAAAATCAGCACCGTGCCGTGCACCAGCGCCCAAAGAACCGCCAGCGCCGCCACAAAGCAATGAAAATCAAGGCTATAAACCGGTTCGATTATTTTTTTGAGAATCGGATTGCGGATGGAAAGCCCCAAGAAAACGGTTAGCCATAGAGAAATAAAAGCCAAAATTCCGGCCACCCGCGCCGCATACCAGACCCATGGGGCATCCGGATTTATGCCGCTGAAAATTTCTTTGCTCTTGGCGGTTCCCGGATTATTTTGATTTAAAGGATCCGTGCCGCTGAGCACCTCGGCACCGTCGAGAATTCCATCGCCATCTGTATCCGCTTTGCCGGGATCAGTTCCATAAACCTGCACTTCCCCTTTGTCCGTCAAGCCGTCCAAGTCACTGTCCACAATTACCTCGCCTTTGTAGTCAACAACGGATGTGATTGTTTTCTCTTGGGCGCTAGTTTTTACCGCAAAAAATATTACGGCGAAAAAAACAAATATTATGACTAAAAAATTTTTCATAATTTTAAAAATCATTTTATGTCATTCCAATCGTAGTCGCGCCTGCCTGCCGATAGGCAGGGAATCTACTCGCATTAGATCCTTCGACTCCGTCCCGAATACTCGGGACTTCACTCAGGATGACAATATTATATTTTCTTTTATCCTCTCCGATAAATAAACATTCCCTCGACAGTCTAAAAATAAAACTTTTATTTTATTTTTTTCGGAAAATTTCCGCCCTTTTTCTCGTCCCATCAAAAACAATGTTTTGGCGAGAGCATCCGCGTCGGCGGTTTTTTCTGCCAGCACTGTAACGGTTTTAAACTCTTGGCAGAAATTTTCCGGATCCTTGGGATTGATCAGATGATGAAATTTTTTGACGCCTCGCCGCCAGTGTTTACGGCTGATGCCGGAGGTGGCAATTCCCGCGTGGCTTAATTTTAGCATAAGCCGATTTTCCGGAACACCCTCAACTGCGATTCGCCATTCTTCCTTTTCGCTGTCATGTCCTTCAATATACATATCGCCTCCCGCGTCAACTATGAAATTTTTCAAATTATACCGCTGAAGATCCTCCGCCGCTCTATCCACTGCGTAACCTTTTACAATGCCAGTCGTATCGATTCGCCGTTTTAAAAAAATAGTCTTGTCTTCCGGATTTATCCGAAGATTATTTTCCAATTTATCATCTATTTTTTTCAGAAGAGGTTTGTCCAGGCTGCCGCCATTAAAATCGCTACTGCGAAAATCTTTGTCATAACCTATATTTTCTAAAGCTTCTATTATCCGCGGTTCAAAATAACCTTCTGAAGCATTGTGCTGAGAAACACACAATTCCAAAACCTTGAGCATTTCCGCGGAAACTTTTGTTCTTTTTCCGATACTTTTATTCAATCTAGCAAGTTCGCTGTCCGCTCTGAAGCGGCTGAAAATCTGTTCATATTTTTCAAAAACCGCTTTAGCCGCCGCTATTGCTTCTTTGATTTTTTTGTCAGAAATATTTCCATCCGAAACAACATCAATTGAAATGTTAGTTCCCATGGCCCAAAATTTCTCCGAAATCAGTTTAAGCTTGTGACTCATACCGGTCATCAATTCCGTTTAAATTATCATCTTTGACAATAAAATACTCATTGATGGTCGGATGCGGATCTTCATCATCATAAAGACCATCGCCATCCGAATCGTGTCGAGTAATCGTATCAGTTGTCGTTGAAACCGCATCGCTGAGTTTTTTATACACCGTCACGTATTCGGTTTTTTGCGTTATGTTATTGGCTGGATTGGTATCGATTACTTTTACTGTGGCTTGTTTTTTATCATCGTCTTTTTCATCATCTTCATCTTCAGCAAATGCCGTTTTTGGGTGCAGGGGGTTCGAAATTGGTAGACTGCCTATGGAGAGCATAATCGCCATGACTACCAGCGCAAATATTTTTTTGATTTTTGTACTTATCATACTTGTTACTTTAACTTATGATGACTTGGTTGTCTTGCTGGAAGAAGAACTGGATTTGGAAGAGCTAGAACTAACTTTAGTCGTCACGGGCACCACTTCTTTCACCATTTTGCCAGGAATAACCGTTTGCGTGGTCACTTTTTGATTAACATCGGAGACCGGAGAGTTAGCCACTTCATTTAATATTTTTTCCCGCGTGGCACTGACCATATCTTGATTGTCCAGATTATTATCCAGAGCTCCCGACTCCAAATCATTTTTGATGCTAGCTAATTTTTTGTTCGTGTCTTCAATTTTTATGCCGAGAATCAGGATTATGCCTACCAGAAAACTGGATAAGCTGATTAGAACTTTTTCAAATTTGTTTTGCATAGCCATGTTTTATTTTATGATTTTTAACTGCCGCATATTCTACCATTTGCCTATTTCCTTGTCGAGCGCCGGTCGGGCATAATTTTGCTCTGCCTATAATTAGATTTTGCAAAGCCTTCTTCTAACTTTTTTCCGTCTATAGCGCAGCTTAGTCCAGTTTATTCCAATCAAAGTTCCAGGGATCGTCTTTGCGGCCAGGAGCGACTTGATTGTGCCCCAAAACATATTTAATTTTATATTTTCCTTTTAAATAGTTGATAAGCCTATTGATTGATACGTATTGGCTCGGGGTAAAATTTCCTTTTTGCGTGTTCATCAGCTCTATGCCGATAGAAAAACCATTGACTCCGCTGCGTCCATCCGGCGTCCGGCTTTCGCCGGCATGATAGGCAACATTTTTATCTTCCACTAGGCGATAGACTGATCCTCCTCGGTCAATCAAATAATGAGGTGCAACGCCATAGCTTTTATATTCACTGACCAGTCCGTCCACCTTGAAAGGATCGTCGCCGATAGCATCGTAGGATGAATGGATGATTATCGTATCGACATTCCGTCCGGAAGATTTTTCAAATCCCCAACCAACCAGCTTGTCAATTATCTTAAGAGAGTTTTTTTCACCGGCTGATTCTTCCGCTTCTTGGCCGCTGTTGACGCTCTTTCCCGGTTCGACAGTTGCAGGTTTTTTTCTTGTTTCACTTTCCACTTTTTCCTTAATTTTTTCCGGCTCGCGAACGACCTCTTCTTGCGGACTTTCCATCTGGCTGTCAGACGAGATATCGTCTGCTTGATAACTATTTTCTATTGTTATTTTGTTTTTTCCTTTTCCGAAAAATAACTGCGGCCAAAAAATTCCGACCGCAAAGATTAACAATGCTATTGATATGGTTAGGATTTTGCAGTTCAGATATTTTTTCATTTTATTTTGCAAAATGAGACAACCGACTAATACCGTAAATTATAATCAGATGAACCGGATAAAAAAAGTAGAAAAAATATTTATTGATCTGGATTTTTGGCAAGCTTTTCGGATAATATAAAGCTAGCGCGGAACCAAAAAAAGCAAACACTTGTAAGGGGCTCAACAAAAAATAACCCAGAATATTCACTGCGGCTTGCGCCCGCAAAACAAGTTCCTTTTTTTGGAAGATATAGAACGCCAAAGCAGTTAACACTCCATATACGGAATAATCTATGGGGACAATGACTGAAAGCGAGACGATCAGTCCGAGCAATGGATATTTTCTTTTCTCATAAGCGTGGATAGCCAGCAAGCCAAAAAGCAAGGTAAATAAAATGTTGAGTGTTTTTAACTGAGTTACGATGAAATAGGGTGCTTGAGTAAGCGCCGCAAAAATAAATAGCCTTAGAGCGTATTTTTTGAAATTGGAAGTATGGATATAGCCTTGCGTCAGATAATAAGCAAAGATGGGAAAGGCCAACCGTCCGATGATTCTTAGAATTATCACGTCGGGATACAAAATAACTCCAACATGATCAATAACCATCGTGATGACTCCTATGATTTTCAGCGCGTCATCCCGGGTATTTACGCTATCGTTTTTTTTGTTTTCGCTTATCATGCTTAAATCAAGAATAACATATCGGAAGAAAAATTAAAAAAATCCCAAAAGGGACTTTCTTTTTGCTGAGCGGGTAACGGGAATCGAACCCGTATCTCAACCTTGGGAAGGTCGTGTTCTACCACTGAACCATACCCGCCTATAGGATAATTAAAGCATAGCAATTTAGAATGAAAAATCAAGAAACTATTGACTTTGGCCTTGCATAAAGATATTATTCATTAACATTCAGAGACGGGGCGTTGTGTAATGGTAGCGCGCTTGGTTTGGGACCAAGTAGTCCGAGTTCGAATCTCGGCGCCCCGACATTGGACATTTTCAAATTTATAAATTAGAATTTGATTGAAAATTGGAATTTGTAAATTGAAAATTTTTAAAATGCGGGTGTCGTATAATGGTAATACCTCAGCTTTCCAAGCTGAAGCCAGGGGTCCGATTCCCCTCACCCGCTCCAGAAAAACTTCCAAAATAAAACCCTCGGATTAACCGGGGTTTTATTACTATCTCTTAAAACTTGCTAGCGCTAGCAGATTTTCCGCCCTAGGCGGATCAGCCTCTGGCTGAAAAAGAAATTACCTAACCGCTTCTTTCAAAGCTTTCCCAGCGGTAAATTTAGGAACTGTCATTGCCGGAATCTGAATTTTTTCCTTTGTTTGCGGATTGATACCTTCTCTGGCCGCGCGCTTGGAAACCTTGAAAGTTCCAA
>PFVN01000102.1:4429-9774 GCA_002790635.1 Candidatus Moranbacteria bacterium CG_4_9_14_3_um_filter_42_9 | reverse complement strand
CGGACAGCAACAGAACTATTTCAATGCTAAAAAGCTTTTCCTTGACGACGGTGTCGATTATTTTCCCATAGATTAGTGGCAAGACTAATGTGAATATATTTTCTAACACCGTAAAAACAGCCGCAATTTGAATGGCTTTTTTGTAGGGCTTGAGATATTTGATTATCGGCGCGAAGTCCGCTTTTTTTAGACTCATAAATTGATTTTATCTCTTTTCCGCCTTTTAGTAAACAAAATTAGATCCCTCGACTTCGCTCGGGATGACATTTTTATCGCTTGATACTTGAAACCTGATACTTTATACTTAGGTCATGCGCATCTCGTATTCGGCGCTGGACACCTATCAGTCCTGCCCGCTCAAATATAAATTTCAGGAAATTGACCGCATCAAAGTCCCTAAATCCAAGGAGGCGGTTTTCGGCTCAACCATCCACTCCACGATGAAATTTATCCACGCGCCCGGAATTCTCTCCCCTACTTTAGACCAGGCGATGGAGCATTTTGCCAATTCCTGGAATCCGGCCGTCTTTGACTCGGAAGACGAAGAGCGTGCCGCTTTTACGCAAGGCATAAAAATGATCCAGGAATATTACCAGAAAAATAATCCGGCCAATTTTAACGTGGTTGATTTGGAAACGCGATTTCAAATTGAAATAGGTAAAGATGAAGATAAGCATATAGTTTCCGGAATTATTGACCGCATCGATAAGACGGAAGACGGCTACGAAATTATCGACTATAAAACGACCAAAAAAATGCCGTCGCAGGAAAAAGTGGATAATGATTTGCAACTTTCTGTATATCTTAATGCATTTTTGTCCCGCTACCCGAAAGAAGCGGAGAATTTGGATAAAATAAAAGTCAGCTTATATTACCTGAAACACGGCGTAAAGCTAAGTTCCACTAGAACATTAGATCACTTAGGGCAAAGCAAGCAACTTTTTCTGGACACGATAAAAATAATCGAGAGTGGGAAATTTGAGCCCGTAGTTTCCCCGCTTTGCGCCTGGTGCGGTTATCAGAACCGCTGCCCGATGTGGAGGCACAAATTCAAGGAACTACGCAAAGTGGATACGGAAGAAGTGGAAAAGGCCATCGGCGAATATATCGAACTCAAATCCGCCATGTCCATCACCAAGGGCCGGCTGGCTAAATTGCAAGATGACATTGTTCAATATATGGAACAGGAAGGCGTGGATCGGGTTTTTGGTTCGCAAGGAATTATCGCCCAGTCGCTCCGCAAGACTTATAAATACGACGAGAAAAAACTGCGTGAAATTTTGGAACCGCTCGATAAATGGGAAGCAGTCCTGAAGGTGGATGGCATCGCTCTCAGAAATATTCTCGGTGCTTTACCTCTGCAGGCCAGAAAAGAAGCGGAAAAGGCCAAAATTATCGACAAGGAAATTAAAAGTCTAATAGTAAAAAAGAAATAAGAAAAGGCAACGCTAATTTAAAAAGGCTCGAATTCAACTCCGAGCCTTCATTATTTCAGTTCAAGTTTTACTTTTTACTTTTCTTTTTTTACTTTATTACAGTTCCCTGAAATTTCTTACCTTCTAAATAATTTTCAAAATTCTTGAGCTTGTGACCGCCGAGAATCGCCACTTCCAGTCCTAATTTCTCGGCCAGTTTTGAAGCCACGGGATCGAACGGCGCGTTCATTCCGGGGCTCCACTTATTGCCGACCATCGCGCGATATGTTTTCCAGCTTAAGTTTTCCAATTTTTTAGCATCTTTAAATTTTCGTGGGTCCTTGGTATAAACAAAATCGATGTTTGATAAATTGATCACTTGATGGACGCCGAGATTCTTGGCCAAAACCACCGCGTCATAATCCGTAGAAAATCCCGGCTTCCAGCCAGAAGCCACCAGAATTTCTCTTTTGAAATGGAGAAAGTCCCTGAAATCATGCGGGTCTTTATTGATAATCGGATGGGCGTGCTTTCTAAAAATCGTCCGTATAAAGTGCGCGTTCATTCGCGTCGCATGAATTCCAATCCAGTCCCTATCTTCGTCGTTAATTTTATCGACCTTCGCCGCCGCCGCGATATATTTGCGGGCTATTTTCCCTCCGCCGGTGATGATGACGAATTTGTAACCCTTTTCAATTTGTTTCTCAATCAACTTTTTGAAATTCTTAACAAATTTCCAGTCCAATTCTTCCGGAACGATGAGCGACCCGCCGAGAGAAATAATAACAGTTTTTTTATTATTTTTCATACAATATTTTATAAACTCGTAAAAATTAAATTGAAATTAAAAACTCATCGATATCTTGGTACCTTTCTCTAAATATTAAGTATAACGATTCCGGTTTTTCCGGCTCACCTATTAAAATTAACTTTTTTCCGAGACCGTATGCAATCCCAGCTTCGATATGCGCAGAAGTTCCGCCAGGCAAAAGCAAAATAACATTCTCAGCGTTTTTTAGGCCGTTGAGGTCGCGCTCAAACATATGCTGGAAATATGGATCGGTATAAAAATCTTTAACGCTTTCGTGATGCCTCATTTGATCTTCCGGGTGTGCATTTGGATTATTCGGATCCACCGGTAAAGCGCAAAAATTATAACAAGTTTTGTTTTTCTCTGCCAACTTTTCGATAAGCGACTCGCATTTCTCCTTATTCCTGAATCTGGAAATAATTGTATAATCAGTTTTCATTGCTATTTATAAATTAGTAATTAGAAATTAGAATTTACTTGATGCATCCCTTATCTGGCAGATAGCCTTTGGTAGTCGCATCCTCGACCGAAGAAAAACAGACGATATTCTTCGGCTTAATGAGCTTGGCAAAACGGCAGGTCGGCATATGGTATTTGTTGGAATTTTTGCTACCCACATAGGCGCAATTTTGCTTGTCAGCCGAAAGGTTTTGCGCTGGTATATTCGGGCTGGCTATTCCATCTTTTGCCTCCTGAACCGAATTTTGAGCCTCAGACAGGCTTCCCGATGCCCCTTCCGAGCTCAAATTTTTAATCTGAGTGATTTTTTCAATGACAAGTGGGCTATTTTGCTTGTTTTTCGCTGAAATAAGCCCGGCCTCAAAAGATATTGTTGCCACTAAAATCAGCCCAAGAAACAATGCGATTCTGAACTCATTTTTCTTGAAAAACTGCTTGATTTTTTCGTATATCTCGGCCATCGTTGACAATTATAGCATACTTTGCTAGAATGTAATCCGTAAGTAACAGTTTGGCTTCCCAGCACCAATTCCGAAGAAAGTTTTGATTTTCGGTTTACGTGTGCCGCGGAAACGCCTTCGGCTTAGTATTTAATTTTTACTAAGTCTTAATTGCGAATTGGTGCGGGACGCTCATGTTTGTAGCTGCTCGTTCCACTCACTGACAAACATGGCGCATCGTAAAGCCGGAGGGTCCACTCAACTCGGCCGAGACTCAATTTCCAAAAGACTAGGCGTAAAAATTTTTGGTAACCAAAAAGTGGCAACCGGCCAAATAATCGTGCGCCAAAGAGGAACGAAATTTCGCACCGGCAAAAATGTCCGGCGCGGAGCGGATGATACTCTATTTGCTCTAAAAAAAGGTATCGTTAAATTTACCACTAAAAAAATCCGCCTTTTCACCGGCAAGCTGGCAGAAAGAAAATTCGTTTCTGTTTTGGAAAAGCAGGCGTAAGAAAAAATAGTTTTAAAAAAATCCGCGATTGCATATCACGGATTTTTAATATTACTTATTTTTATTGTTTTTAATCGCCGCCTTGATAAATTCAAAAAATAACGGATGGGGCATTAGCGGGCCAGACTGAAATTCCGGATGAAACTGGGTGGCAACAAAAAAGGGATGGCGATTTTCTGGCAATTCACTGATTTCCATCAATTTGCCATTCGGAGACTTGCCGGAAAAAACCAATCCGGCCTTCTCCAGTTTTTCAATATACTCCGGATTAACCTCCCAGCGATGCCGGTGGCGTTCGAAAATTTTACTCTTTCCATAGGCTTTGAAGGCCAGCGTGCCTTTTTTTAGTTTGGCCGGATAGCCTCCCAAGCGCATCGTCGCGCCATAATTATGATCTTCCAAATTTTGTTTTTGTTCGGGCATAATATCAATGACCGGATTTGTGGTTTTCCGATCAATTTCAGTCGTGTTGGCGTCTTTCAGCCCCACAACATTTCTGGCAAATTCAATGACTGACAGCTGCATTCCGTAGCATAATCCGAAAAAAGGAATTTTGTTATTTCGCAAAAATTCTATGGCTTTTATTTTTCCTTCCACGCCCCGCGCTCCAAAACCACCCGGGATGACGATGCCGGCATAATTGCGCAGATCCTCCAGCTTGGCTGGATCTTTCTCAAATATTTCACTATTGATCCAATCAAATTTAACTTTTACTCGGTTGGCATAGGCAGCGTGTTTTATCGCCTCAATCACACTGATGTAAGAATCCGACAAAACAAAATCTCCGGTGCCAAAATATTTTCCCACGATTCCAATCGTAACTCTACCCTCGGGATTCTTCATATTTTCGTTCAGCTTATACCATTTTTTCAGATCGGTTTTTTTGTATTTCAAGTTCAGTTTTTTTAGCAGCAAACGGCTTAGATCATCTCGTTCAAAATTGATCGGAACTTCATAAATTGATTCGACATCCGGAGCTGAAATGACATATCTTTCGGGAATATTGCAAAACATAGCGATTTTTTCCTTTCTTTTTTGATCCAAAAAAGTTTCACTCCGTGCGATAATCACGTCTGGCTGAATGCCGGTTCCGTTCAGCGTGCGCACGGCGTATTGAGTCGGCTTGGTTTTCATCTCGCCCACTTTGGACGGAATGGGGAGATAGCTGACCATCACGAATAAAACCGAATCCGGATATTTTATCTTCATCATCCTGGCGGCCTCCAAAAAAAGAATGTTTTGATATTCGCCTACCGTGCCGCCGATTTCAATGAGCGTAATATCCGCCTTGGCCATATCCGAAGCGTGTCGGATCCTTTTGATCACCTCCAGCGGAATATGCGGAACGACTTCCACGCATTTTCCGTCATATTCCAAATTTCGCTCACGATGAATAACGGTTTCATAAACACTCCCGGTCGTCATATAATTCTCCGACGGCAAAGTTACATTCATAAACCGCTCATAATTCCCCATATCCTGGTCGCATTCCATTCCGCTATTCAAAACAAAAACTTCGCCGTGCTCTGTCGGGTTCATTGTTCCGGCATCGACATTTATGTAAGGATCGATCTTCAGCGCTGTAACATTAAAACCCCGCGCCTTGAGAATCGCTCCAATCGATGAGGTGGTGATGCCCTTTCCAACCCCGCTCATAACGCCCCCCACCACAAAAATGTATTTCCGGTTGTTTTTCATAATGCTAT
>PFVN01000102.1:0-4398 GCA_002790635.1 Candidatus Moranbacteria bacterium CG_4_9_14_3_um_filter_42_9 | reverse complement strand
AAAATAATTATTTTATGCCTGCGACTGAAAGATTGACCACTGCCTGAATTCCGTTTTCCAAAATTATCTTGACTTTATATTTGCCAGTCGCCTTTATCGGCTTTTCCAACGCGACCGCTTTTTCCGTAATTTCAATGTTTTCCTTACCGAGTTCTTTGACGATATCTTTCGCCAGAATGGATCCAAAAAGTTTTCCGCCTTTTTCCTTGGCGCGAATCATTATTTCTTTGTTTTGCAATATTTCTGCCACTTTTTGAAAATTTTCCAAATTTTTTTCTTCCGCCAGCGCCATTTTTTCTTTCTGCTCTTTTATCTTTTTGAGTGCGTTATCCGTGGCGGTTTCTGCCAACTTTTTTGGCAGCAAAAAATTTCTGGCGTATCCATCACTCACTTCTTTGATATCCAATTTTTTTCCCAAACTTTTGATGTCTTGAAGCAGAATGACTTTCATATATTTAAGTTCTCATTTTTTTAGTTTAATGCACCAGCTCATCTGCATTATAGCAAAAATTTCGAAACTAGTTAACTGGCGACTTCATCTTCTCTTTGATAACTTCCAAGGCTTTGTTAAGCTGGGGATCGCGCTGATTGTTAAAATCATCCGGTGTCAAATCGATCTCAATATCCGGGTTTATCCCCGTTTCCATAATATAGTCCCCTTTAGGTGTCAGCCATTTAGCCACTGTTATTTTGATGCTAGAATTTCCCGGCAGATCTAAAAGCTCCTGCACCGAGCCCTTGCCGAAAGATTTCTTACCAATGAGCTCAACTTGCCGATCATCGCGCAGCGCTCCGGCCAAAATTTCCGAGGCGCTGGCCGAGCCTTCATTGATGAGCACCACAATTGGCAGCGAGCTTAATTTATCCCCCCCTAAGGTATAGAGACTTTCTTTTTTTCCGGCGTTATCCTCTTCTGAAACGACAATCTTGCCCTTGGCGATCAAGCGGCTGGCGATATCCACCGATTTATCCAAAAATCCGCCGGGGTTATTGCGCATATCCAAAATTATCCCTTTGGACCCGCGGGCTATGATCTGATTCATGGCCGCATCAAATTCTTTGGATGTTTCCTCTCCGAATTTTATCAATTTCAAATAGGCAATGTCGGGATCCTTGAATTCCAATTTGACGCTTTTGACTTCTATCGTATTTCTGACGATGGTAATTTCTCGAGTTTCCTGCTCGCCCTCGCGTAAAACAGTCAATGCAACCTCTGTTCCTTTTTTGCCGCGGATCAAGTCCACCGCTTCATCAATGGTTATGTCGGCCGTTGGCTTATCTCCAATTTTCAAAATCTTATCCCCCGATCGAAGACCGGCTTTTTGGGCCGGTGAATCTTCCAGCGGAGCGATTACGGTCAGGATTTCATCTTTAATGCCGAGCTCGGCTCCAATTCCTTCAAAGCTTCCCAAGATATCTTCCGAAAAAGATTTGGTTTCCTTGGGATCAAAAAAAGTTGTATAGGGATCCCCGGTCGCTTTGACCATCCCCTTGATCGCGCCATAAACCATCTGTTGGGCATCCAGTGAGGTTTTGTCTACATATTTTTCTTTCATCAGCTCCCAAACGCGCCAAAAAAGAGAAAAATCAACCACGGGTTTGTTTTCCGGAGATTTATTTTCAATTATGGATTCCTCCAAGGGGAACGTTTTTTCTTTCGAAACTGTCTGCGCCTTTCCTCGGTTAAAACCCAGCCAAAAACTTCCCGCCAACAAAAAAATGAACGCAAAAAAAAGCAAGTATCTCCGCAGAAGACCTTTGTTTTTCGCAAAATTTCCCCCTTCTTTTTTTAATTGTTCTTCATCCATTTTTTCTGCTTTTTGGAATTTAACTTACTTTTCTACTGATGAGAAGGCAAGGGCTTACCTCTGTATTTTAAAAAATATTTTATGGCGCTGGCGATGTGGACCCAAGTCAGCCGATTGGAAAAAAGCGACTGGAGCACGCTTTTTCCGGCCGAACCGCGACCGTGATAATGATACATCTGGGAAAGTGGAAAGTAAATCACTTTATATCCGTTTTCCCAAAAACGTCGGCACCAATCCGTATCTTCCATATACATTTTGAAGCGTGAATCCATCAGCCCCACTTTTTCAATCGCTTTTTTTGAAGTAATGAGAGCGGAGCCCATCAGCCAGTCAACCTCTTTGATGCTTTGATGGTCAAAATCTTTCATCAGAAATTTGTCCAGATGCTTTTGCGCGAAGCTCATTTTTCCCAGAAATGTCCGGCGATAAAGAATGGTCAGCGGAGTATAAAATTTAAAACAGGAAAATTGCAGGGTTTCGTTGAAATTGATCAGCTGCGACCCAGCAATGCCGACTTCCGGATGACCCTGGATAAAATCCAACAGCTGTTCAATTGAATCTTTTTTCACAATAATGTCCGCGTTGAGTATCAGCACATACTCCCCGGCGCTTTCCCCGATTCCTTTCTTGACCAACTCCTGGAAGCCTATGTTCTTTTCAAAAGGGAAAAATTTTATTTCCGGATAATCCTCCCGCATCATTAATTTTGTTTTTTCACCGGTTTCGCTATCCGCAACGATTATCTCATAGCTTTCCAGTGTACAATTCCGGCGGATCGAATCAACACAGACTTTGGTCAAGTCCGGATTTTTGTAGCTGGTAATGATGATCGAAAGTTTCATTCGGTCGCATTTATTTAGGCTTTATGTCGGTTTGCGGGGAAAGAGTAAAGATATTTTGGGACACTTCCCGGATTTTGTCATAATTGTCGCCGCGCGGCAAAAGAATGTAGCCGGCCGCGCTTTCGCCGGGATAATATAGCAAGCCATCTTCCGAATCTTCTAAAACTCTTTGAAAGGTTTGCGGGTTTTGCATTTTTATATACATATCAAATAGCGCTTTCATTTCCCAGGGCTCAAAATCGCTGCGGGCGTTATCGCCCAAACTATCGGCGATGCCGCTAATCTTTTTGTAATCCATAAGAGTTCCGGCGCTTAACACTTTTTCTTTTATCAGCTGCATTACCTCCTGCTGCCTTTTGGCCCGCTCAAAGTCGCTGGAAGTTACGCGCGACCTCACATAGCAGAGCGCCTGGTTGCCGCTTAGTGTTTGCTTGCCGGCCGGCAGAGAAAAATTCCCGCCGCACTCCTTATTCGGATTGGTGCAAAGAGGATAACTCGCGGTTATTCGAACTCGCTTGACGATTTTAGTTCCCGGCCAATAGACATTCTTTTTCTTTTCATCAAATGTGCCGGTTGGCTCGGTATAAGTTTCCGAATCGCAAACATGCGGTTCATTGAATTGCAGCGCTTCATCAAATGGCTTATCCAGAGTTATATCAACTCCGCCGATCGCGTCAACTAGCTGCTTGAAGCCGGAAAAATTTATGCTCGCCGCGTAATGAATTGGCAAGCCGGTCACTTCGCTAATGATCGTTTTCATATCTCGTAGGCCTTGCCCGGCGCCTTTTTGCTCTCCATAGGCATGAACCGCATTTATCTTTTGTTTATCTTGGGTTCCTGGAACGGTAACATATAAATCGCGGGGTATGGAAATCATGGAAACTTTGTTTTCCAGCGGCTTGATGCTGGCCAAAATAATCGTATCGGCTAAAAGACCGCCGCCCGGCAAATTTTCGCCCCGCATCCCTAAAAGCAGAACATTGATCCGACCATCGGCTTCTCCTTTCAGTTCGTCTTTTACTCCGGGAATAGAATGGATCAGGCTATTCAAAAGGCCGCCGGAAGAAATTTTATCCAAAATCAAGCCGGTTTTCCAGGCAAAAGCGCCTCCGATAATCAACATTAATAAAACAAAAGTACCCACAATCCGAAACCATTTTTTTGTGTAAAATCTCCTCTTTTTTACCGGTTTTTCCGCCTCCGGGCCATTGGTTGAAAAATACGCCATTTTTTTTCGTTATTTATTAATTAACTTTTGTATACTATGCTATTCTAGATAAATTTTCAAACGCGGTCAATGCGCGCTCCGCCAATTGAATTACCCCGCAAATCATTTTACGCGGATAATTTTTTATATATGTCCGAAATTCTTTCGGCCGACTTCGCCCAAGAAAATTTTCTGGCTTGAATCTTTCCCCTTTCAATGAATTCTTGCCGCAGATTTTTGTCGGTGAAAAGGTTATAAATTTTTTCCGCTAAATCGTCGCTGTTTGAAACATCAAAAAACAGCGCTGCCGAACCGGCAATTTCCCGATGGACAGGCGTATCCGAAGCAACCACTGGAATACCCGCAACAAAGGCTTCCAAGATTGGAATGCCAAAGCCTTCATAGTGAGACGGGAAACAAAAAATTTCGGCCAGTCGGAAAAACGCCGCCTTTTCATCTTCTGGAACAAATCCCGGAAATATAACATCCGCACTCAAAGAAGATCTATGGATCGCTTTGCCAATTTCTTTGTCAAAATTAT
>PFVN01000021.1 GCA_002790635.1 Candidatus Moranbacteria bacterium CG_4_9_14_3_um_filter_42_9 | reverse complement strand
CTATCTCCCGCTGGTTGAATATCTCCAGAGCACAACCGGCTGCCGCGTGGAAGTCGTCGCTTTCCTGGAATCCACCAACAAAAAACTGGTGGAGCAAGTGGACAAATTCACTAACATCAGCGAGAACAAAAAGAAGTTTTTAATATAATAAAATTAGACTATCCAGTAATTAAAAAATATATGAGCATTGAGCAACTAAAATTTGATCCGAAAGATCCAAAGTACAAAAAAGTTTCAGATTTGCCAGAAGAGGAACAACATAAATACGTTGATGATGATGGCGGATTTGTAGCCAAAAATGCAATTAACACAATTCGTGAGGCAGGAGGCAGCGCACTTTGGAAAAATCAAGAAATAACAAAAATTGAAAAATTATTTGGAAAACGTAAAACTACTGTGATAGATGAACTCCATACTGAAGCAATAAATGATGAGGTGACCCAAAAAGAGAAACTTAAAGATCCTAATGCCAAATTATCCTGGCAATTAGAAGGTTTAGGATATGGAGATAAAAAAAGCTTGTTTATATTAGACCCGCTAATAAGACGTTTTGGGGACAGAGGCGCAATTCCATGCTCTGGCGATGCCGGCTCAGGTTATCAGCTTTTTGTAAAAAGTGTTGCAATATCTAAGTCTGAGATTGCTATTGTGCATTTGGATGTTGTGGAAACTCAATTCCGAGGTAATCTTATAACAAAAGAGATTCCTAGAAGTGAGCGAGTTGCGGTTTGCGCAAATGGTTCTGTAATATGGATATATGAAGATCAAATTAATGATTTCAAGGAACTATTTACCAAGGAGAATGGCGCAAAGTCCGAATAGATTTTACCAAGGCTCAGTCTTAGTAAACATTGACAAAACTTAAAAACCAAGCTAAGCTAAGCATAATTAACAACTAATTTAAGTCTTATTCTCGCGCGTAACAGGCACAATAGTGAGCTTTATCTCAGAGCTTAGTATCGTGTTTAGAACGTCGCTAGCGTAAGGCAGCACGTTTCATATGGAACAAAAAAAATGGTCTCTCCAGATCGGAGGGAGAATCCTTGAAGTGGAAACCGGACTGTTAGCCGGCCAAGCTAATGGGTCAGTCACTGTGCGCTACGGCGATACGGTCGTTTTGGCGACCGCTGTGATGAGTAAAGGCGCTTCCAAAATCCAAGGGTATTTTCCGCTAATGGTGGATTTTGAAGAAAGATACTACGCCGCCGGAAAAATCAAAGGCTCGCGTTTCATCAAGAGAGAGGGCCGGCCATCGGATGATGCCGTGCTCACCGGCCGAGTGGTAGACCGAACGATCCGCCCGCTGTTCAACCATCGGATGAGGAACGAGGTTCAGGTTATTGTGACCGTTCTTTCGATTGATGGGGAAAACGACCCAGATGTCATTTCGATAATCGCCGCTTCGACCGCCCTTTCTATTTCCAACATTCCCTGGAGCGGCCCAGTCGCCGCTGTCAGAGTTGGTAAGGGAGAAAATGATTTTATTCTGAACCCGGTCAATGGAGAATTGGCCGAGAGCGTCTTAGACCTGATCATTTCCGGCACGAAAGATAAGATCAATATGCTGGATGCCAGCGCCAAGGAAGTTCCGGAAGAAGAGGTCGCCAAAGCTTTTGCTTTTGGACAAGAAGCTATCACAAAGATCGCGACTTTTATCGAATCGATCGCCAGGGAAATTGGCAAAGAAAAATTGGCTCCGGTACTTTTGCAAGGTTCACCCAAATTCGAGGCTAAAGTCAAAGAATTTTTGCTTTCTGAAGGACTGGCCGAAGCCCTTTATGACCCGGACAGAAACGTAGTAGATGAAAAAACCGCCGCCATAAAGGATAAAGCAGCCGCTTACATCAAACAAAACTTTTTCACCGGAGACGACGCGGAATTGGCAAAAATGAATGAGATTGCCGGCCAGATCCTGGATGAAGTTTCCGATGAGGTCGTACACAAAAATATTCTGGAAAAAGAATTGCGCCCGGACGGAAGAAAACTTAACGAGGTAAGAAAAATTAAGTGTAAAGTGGGACTCCTGCCGAGAACTCATGGCTCCGCCCTTTTCACCCGCGGAGAAACCCAGGCTTTGACTGTCACGACGCTGGGCTCTCCCGGCGATGAACAAGTCATCGATACGATGGAAGTGGACATGAAGAAAAGATATATTCATCATTACAATTTCCCGCCCTTTTCGGTCGGTGAGGTGCGCCCGATGCGGGGACCGGGCCGTCGCGAGGTGGGTCATGGTGCTTTGGCTGAAAAAGCTTTAGTGCCGGTTCTTCCGGACAAAGAGACATTCCCCTATACAACTCTTTTGGTTTCAGAAATTCTTTCTTCCAATGGATCATCTTCAATGGCTTCGACTTGCGGATCCACGCTTTCCCTTATGGATGCTGGTGTGCCGATCAAAAGGCCGGTGAGCGGCATTGCGATGGGGATTATTGTCGGTTTGGATGATAATTTTAAAGTTCTAACCGATATTCAGGGTCTGGAGGATCATTATGGCGATATGGATTTTAAGGCAGCTGGCACAGAAAAGGGCATCACAGCACTCCAAATGGACGTAAAATTGGACGGCGTGACCCTTCCGATGCTGGAAGCTGTTTTGGCTCAATCAAAGGAAAATCGAGCAGAAATTCTCCAAAAAATGCTCGCGGTTATTTCGGAACCGAGGAAAGAAATGTCCCAATATGCTCCCAGAATCATCATTATGCACATCAATCCGGAAAAGATCAGGAATGTTATCGGCACCGGAGGCAAGATTATTAATGAAATTATTGATGAGACCGGCGTCCAGATTGACATTGAAGATGACGGTTCGGTCTTCATAACCTCGCCCGATGCGGAGGCTGCCAAAAAAGCCCAGGAGTGGATTGATAACCTGACTCACGAAGTGAAAGCCGGAGAAGTATTCAACGCCAAGATAACCCGCATTATGAACTTCGGAGCTTTTGCTGAAATATTGCCAGGCCAGGAAGGCCTCATCCATATTTCCGAACTGGCCGACCGCCGGGTGGAAAAAGTTGAAGATGTGGTCAAAGTTGGCGACATTATTCCGGTCAAAGTTAAAGAAATCGACAACCAAGGCAGAATAAACTTGTCCGCCAAGGCGGTGATTAAAAAAGCCTAGAGGTATTGGCAATAATTTGATTTTGTTGTAAAATGAAGATAAAGAAATTTATCTTCATTTTATTTTTCAATTTTTTCCTTTCAAGATAAATTCTCAAAAAACAAAATAAAAAAAATGTTTGAAGACAAAAACAAAAAGAGCGGAGGTAATGATCTCAGCCAAAACAAAGAATTCCGACCAAGCAACATTCCCATACACACAATGCTAGGCGACTTGCTTGAGCTGGAGCATCCGAAAAAAGCTGTCCCTTTCTCCGCCGAACAAATTTCACAACCGCCCATCAAAAATAACTTGACGGAAGCGCAAAAAACCAGCCCTTTTTTGAATCAGCTGCAAGACAGCGCTTCTTCAAATAAGGACTCTTCCCGCTTGAAAATTTTTCCCGAAGTGAATGTACCAAGACCTCCCGCTAAAAAAATTGATGTTTCCGAAATCAAGAAGGACTTGTTCATCCGGCCGGAAAAAAAGTTGGCCGAAGCTCCCCGAAAGGAAACGGGACAAAATAGAACTATCGGCAAGTTGATTGGAGCAATTGCTATAATTTTGATAATCATTGCTTTGGGAGGAGGCGGATATTATTTCTGGATGAACAAGCAAAAAGAACTGAGAAACAATTCCACTCCCGAACCAATCATAGAAACCCCCGTTGAATCGGAACCGGTAGCGGAAGCTCCACAAAAAACTCCTAAATTTTCTTTAGAAAAACCAAACTACTTACAAGTCGATCCGGCCGCGACGGAACCGGATGCTTGGAAAAACACAATCACTGAATATCTCAAGGAGGTTGAAAAAGAAAATGTTGTTGGGCCGGTTGAATTCACTGTCGTTGACAAAGAAAACAATCCTGTCGGATTTCCAATATTTTCCAAAAATCTCGGAATAGTTTTTTCAAAAAATATTTTAGTCTCTCTAAAAGAAACTTTTAGTTTATTCTTTTACAAGGATGGCGAAAACTACCGGCTGGGAATCAGCCTTGATTATAAGGATGGAGTTAATTTAAAAAACCTGATGCTGTTGGAAGAGCCGAGACTGATGGCAGGCCTTAAGCCCCTTTTCCTGGACGCACAATATATCCCAATAAAGGTTCAGCGCTTTTCCAATAATGCCTATAAAAATCTACCGGTTCGCTATCTGAACATTGTCTCCCCCGAATATCTTTCCATTGACTATGTGGTCAGCTCAAAGGCACTCCTGATCGGAACAACTCGCATGACAACCAAGGTGGTTATTGACCATCTTAACCCAGAAACAGAGGAGATGCCCCAACAAACCGAGTAATAAGCTGTGGATAAATCACTGATAACTCTCCTGGGTAAGCTTCACTTGGTAAAAAGAAGATTTCTTTTTAAAAATCAAACAAATTAACAAAATAACTTATTTCTCATAATTTCCTATTTTTTACCAAAAAAGCGCCTAGATTAGAGGAATTATCAAAAGACCTTTGACTTATAGCTGTTTTTTTGCTATAATAAGAATACAATTGTTCATTAAAAACAGAACCGCAGCAACGGCAGGAGAATTTCAATCGCAATTTCCCCCTATTTGCGATTGAAACCTTCTTGCTGTTCAAGTATTTTGGATAACATTCCAAAATCGCCTCGAATCTGACTCGAGGACCCTAAAACAAAAACAAAACTTTTTTAAATAAAAATAAAAATAAAAAAGTAAGTTCTTTAAATCAAAGGCGCAAGCCAGAGAACAGTTTGAAGAAACAATGCTAAATAAAAGTCAGAAAGCATTAACACACATGGTGTATGTAAATAAAATACATGCAGACTGTAATTTCGATGCCTCTCACCCGGGCTAAAAAATTCTCGTTGCATGTTATTACATACGACTAACACCGGGGCGTTCCAGCCACATATTTATATAGGGCGTTCGAGCGCCCTGGTTACCATACCACTAGAGTATCGGCACCAGGTAGGTGTTTTTTTGTTTTTAAAATGACGCGAAGCGTCATCCTGAACGATTTATGGTGAGTCAAGCCGAACCAATTCAAATGATCTAATCATGGTATAATAAAACCTATAAAACTTACTAGGATATATATGACAGACATTTTGGGCATCGGTAAAAAGGGCGAGGAAATCGCCGCTGAATTTTTGAAGAACAATGGTTATGAAATAATCGAAATGAATTTCAAAAATAGGCTTGGCCGAGTTATTGGAGAGATTGATATTATCGCCAAGGAGCTGAAGAGCCGAGAGCTGGTTTTCGTGGAAGTGAAAACCAGAGAATATCAAAAATATAAAGATACTCTCCCGGAAGAAAACATCACTCCGGCAAAACTCAGAAAATTGTCCAAAATCGCCAGCGCCTGGTTGAACTACAAAAATTTAGCTGGCGCAAGTTACCGCTTTGATGCC
>PFVN01000078.1:4350-5450 GCA_002790635.1 Candidatus Moranbacteria bacterium CG_4_9_14_3_um_filter_42_9 | reverse complement strand
GGACGGCACTATCTGCCGCAACGGTCCGTATCAGCTGCGCCGCACTGAGACGTACAAAGACTACCCTGATGGAACGCGGTCGGATGGATGGTTTTCCTACGAACTGATTCCATCGGTGGAAAACTAGCCACAAAAAACGAGGCCAACTGCAAAGCGACCTCGTTTTTCTTTCTCAATTTTTTGTTATTGGTGGGCAATCCTGGACTCGAACCAGGAACCATTCGTGTATAAGACGAACGCTCTGCCAATTGAGCTAATTGCCCTCGATATTTTACTAACCCTTAACATATCGTCTTGCGACGCTTCGCGTCTAAAGACGAACGCTCTGCCAATTGAGCTAATTGCCCTCACCAACTCGGCCAACCTTACGTTAACCTAACAAACCACTGCAGATTTTACAATATTTCTTCTAGTGCTTTTTTTGGATATACCCTTTTTGCCTCGCGGGCGGCTTTCCATTCTTTTGACGAGAAAAACGCCTTATTTTTATCTAGCGTTTTTTCCAGACGCGAAGTAGCCGCAATCAGCGCGTGTTCCAGCGTAAATCCGGACTCTTCGGCAAAATACTCTTTTCCGTGAACCATACTATGAATCTTTACCTGAAACTGCTGGTCCGGAAGTGAATTCATAACTATCCTAGAGCTTTTCATCTCATCGTAAACGTTGGTTAGTTTCGTTTCGATTTTTTTCATTTTCTCTTTGGCCAAATTTTCCATACTTGGGGATACTTGTATGTTGTCCGAAGTTATTTGGTAGTTCATGGGGTTATTTTATCACAGCGGTGCTGCAATGCGGCTACAGTGTCTGTTAAAGCTTTTTGATAAAACTCTTGACGTTGAATTATCTGTGTGAATATACTTGAGATCACATGGGTAACGCGGTTGGAAAGTTACATTCCATAACAAAAGTTAATATTACTTGTTTGTTGTTAGCTGTTTTTTCTTCGGCTGCTACGGTAAGCGCGGCTACCAGAATTGATTATTACAATAATGGCGAGGTTGACTCAACAGTTGAGATTAATGACACAACAACAAATGGGCCCGAGCTTGCCGATAACGATTACTACGGCGTTTCAATCGCAAACATTGGGGACCTAAACG
>PFVN01000078.1:3899-4241 GCA_002790635.1 Candidatus Moranbacteria bacterium CG_4_9_14_3_um_filter_42_9 | reverse complement strand
TCTTAAAGACACCAAATGCAGACCTGAAACTCCTCCTATGACCACATGGATAAAACTTGCGCCCGCAACCCAAGATGATGTGAGTGGTATGTATATAACTTGGACCCAATACACTTCAGATAAGATAACAATAAAAATAGATGATGGGACAGATACCTTTCCATGGAAACTAGATAAAATTTCAAATGATGGGCATGAGTTTCTACCTAACGTATCGTCCTGGCAGAACATTAAAATAAAAGCATACAACGGCTGTGCCCGAGCAGATGACTACTCACCCTCCGTATCACACGATACGTATCCTAACGGCTGGTATAACGAGTAAAGTTTAACTCCACAATC
>PFVN01000078.1:0-3852 GCA_002790635.1 Candidatus Moranbacteria bacterium CG_4_9_14_3_um_filter_42_9 | reverse complement strand
GACTATTTCATCAATTTCCGTGCCACTCATTCCGTGCAGCTTGGCGCCCATCTCTATAGTGTCAAAAGAATTTGCAGCACATCCGACACAATGTAAACCGTAGTCCAGCAACACTTCAGCCACTTTTGGGTACTTAAATATAACTTCGGCTAAGTTGTCTTCCTTTTTGACTTTTCTTGGCATAAGTTATCAACAACCACCAGCTTACGCAGGTGGTTTGCTGTAATTTTCGCTTCGCTCAAATTATAACCCTTCTAGCGCGTCGTGAAGCGCATTTAGCACCAGCGTTGCACACTTCACTCGACTGGTACTTAAATTTAAACCGATTAGTTGTAGCAAATCCTCTTTGCTAAGCTTTTTGGCCTCTTCGATAGTTTTTCCTATTATATGTTCTGTTAATAGCGCAGAAGAAATTACGCTTACAGCACACGCACTTCCGTCAAATTTGGCATCAGCGATTTTACCGCCAGCGATTTTTAGTTGAAGCAGGATTTCGTCCCCACACATCGGATTTTTACCCGTTGATTTGCTGGTAGGATTTTTTAGCACCCCTCTGTTTGGAGGATTTTTATAAACTTCCATCAATTCTTCTTTGTATAAGTTGTCCATAATTAACCTAAAATTTGCCGGGCCTTTTCTAAACCTGCTACCAATTTGTCTACTTCGTCTTTATCGTTGTAAAGATAAAAACTTGCTCTGACTGTGGCCGAAACTCCTAGCTTTAAGTGCAACGGCATGGCGCAGTGGTGGCCTGATCTTACCGCAATTCCCTCATTATTCAAAACTGCTGCAATGTCGTGAGGATGGAGATTTTTGATGGTGAAAGACATCAGCCCTCCTCTTTTATCAATGTCCATGGGTCCGAATATTTTGAGCCCATTTACTTTTTGCAACGATTCAAACGCGTAGCCTGTAAGCTCGCTCTCATGCTCTCGTATAGCTTCCATCCCAACCTCTTCTAAATAGTCAATCGCAGCACCAAACGCAACCACGCCTTCAATATTTGGCGTTCCGGCTTCGAATTTTGCCGGGATTGCCGCCCATGTCGAATGGTCTTTATAAACACTTTCAATCATTCCGCCGCCAAACTGGTAAGGTTCTATTTTGCTTAGAATCTCTTGCTTTGTCCACAAGACACCTACACCTGTTGGTCCCAACATCTTGTGCGCCGAAAAAACATAGGCGTCACACCCCAACCGGTTAACATTTACGTCCAAGTGTGGAACAGCCTGCGCCCCATCTACTATTACGTAAACCCCAACCTTGTGAGCGTAGTCAGCAATTACCTTAAGGGGAAGTATTGTACCCAGAACATTGGAAATATGCGCAATAGCAACAATCTTCACCCCGGGCACTATTTTCTTGGAGAAATCGTCGAGATCCAGGTTTCCATTGCGGTCGATCTCAACATATTCAAGATGAGCTCCCTTAGCTTTAGCCAGCTGCTGCCAGGGCACTAAATTGCTGTGGTGCTCAAGCTCGGTGGTTAAAATAATGTCACCTTTGCTCACTACGGCCCTACCAAGCGTATCTGCCAACAAATTAATCCCTTCGGTTGTTCCTTTGGTAAAAACTATTTCCTCGGGTGAGGCGGCACCAATAAAATCAGCCACTTTTTGTCTTGTCTGTTCGTATAGGTTAGAGGCTTCTTCGCTCAAAGTGTGTATCCCACGATGAACGTTTGCGTTATGCAATGAATAATATTCGGTAATCGCCTCAATAACTTGCTTTGGTTTTTGTGAGGTTGCCGCGTTGTCAAAGTACACCAACGGATGACCTTCGACAATTCTATTCAAAATAGGAAAATCTGCCCTAATTTTAGCAACATCTAGTTTAGACATATTAAAATTGTACCTCACTCAAACTTTTCTCTATCAAAGTTTTCAACGTAATCCGCACCTTTTTGTCTTTTATGTCATTTAACTGCTGATCGAAAAATCCCTCTACCACAACTCTCTCCGCCTCCTTTTTACTCAGACCTCGGCTCTGTAAGTAATATACTTCGTCCGCGTCAATCCTTCCTGTACTGGCACTGTGGGACGCACTAACGTCGTCAGCATCAATCACTAAAATCGGCTGGGAATTGTTTTTTGTTCTTTCTCCTACAACCAAGACTTTGTCATTCAAAAATGAGGTTGTTTGCTGTGCTTTTTTGTCAATAATGATTTTACCAACATAATTAGAAGTCGCTCCGTCAGTCAAAACTCCGCGTACCTTGGTGAAACAGGTGGTGTTGGAAACTTTGTGATTGGCCAGTGTTGTAACGTTTAATTCACCGTTTTTCGGTAAGCAGTAAACTAAAATAATTTCTGCTTTAACTGCGGACTTTTCGAAAACAAACTCTATGGCTGAAAGCGTTTTCGAAAAAAAATCTTGAACCAACAAAACATACTGACTATCTTCCGTCACAAAAATCGTTTGGTCGTGTGTTACATCTACCAACTGTGTTTTCATGTTTAGCCCACACTTCCTTCCATCTCAAGTTCGATAAGCCTGTTTAACTCAAGCGAATACTCCATCGGAAGCTCTTTCATAATAGGCTCGATAAAACCTGCAACGACTAAACTCATGGCCTCACCCTCACTTAAACCACGGCTCATTAGATAAAACAGTTTTTCCTCACCTATTTTGCTAACGGTGGCCTCGTGTTCAATTTTGGCCGAGCTCTCATCAATTTTCATGGTTGGAAACGTATCTGAGGCCGATTCCGCGTCTAAAATCAACGCGTCGCATTCCACATGGCTTGTAGCTTGTGTGGCCTTGGGAGTAACCTGTACCAACCCTCTGTAGCTTGTCCTCCCGCCATAAGCACTAATTGATTTTGAAACTATGGTTGACGAGGTGTTTGGAGCTAAATGGACCATCTTTGCTCCTGCGTCCTGGTGCATACCTTTGCCCGCGTAAGCGATTGATAAAACCTCACCGTGCGCATTTTTACCCACTAAGTAGCACGATGGGTACTTCATAGTAACCTTACTGTTATGTACCACCATACCGTTTGCAACAAAATTATGTGCGTTTTCAACTTCTATGTCGTAGGTGTCTTCGACGCCAAGCTTTTCTATTCTAGAAATAGGTACAAAATAAAGATTTTGAGAAAGTGCCCCTTCGCCAAAATACAAAAAATGGTGGGAATATGTTTTTTCCTCCTTACCTAGAGGCTTTTTCTCTCTTCTTGCCCAAGTAGAAATCTTCATCGGGTTCAAACCACAGGACATAGCCAAATACTTTACATCTTCCAGCAATTTTTTATTCACGCTCGTTATAGAAATGTTTTTATGGTTCTTTCTCACATGCCCATCTGCTGCGATATACCCATTAATAAAGGCAAGCTTCTGCTCTTTCGGCAGCGTAAACACCCAGTGTGGCACTCTCTTCGTTCTCGCATTACCGGTAAAGCCAAGCTGCTTTATGAACCCGATAAGACTAACTGAGCTTGTTCTTACAACAACCCCACGAATTTCGTAATCAAGCCCAAAAAACTTCGTTAACAAACTTCTAACTCTGTCGTGTGCTCTATCTTTTTTGGGAACGGCAAAATATACCCTACTTTTATCGTAATACCCATCGCCAACATAAAAACCTAACAACCACATTAATTCTTCGGTTGATTCGTACGGCCACTTTATTTTTTTCTTTGTTCCTTTTTTGGGTACAAAAACAATTTTGTACGGTTTGCCGTGGTCGGGCAAGTCTCCGGAAATAGCGATTAAATCCATAGAATTAATGCTAGAAAGTGCTACCCACTGCAAGATGCTAAGCTTCCCAACCTTTCTCAAAACCAAAAATGGGTGGTTTGCCGTTGCCGTTACCTCACGGCTGTTTTGCGTAATAAGTTTGTAAATTTGCTGC